>JALHNN010000025.1 GCA_022843505.1 Sulfuritalea sp. | reverse complement strand
CATGACGCCTCCGCAGGGCCGCCCCAAGGAGGCGGCAAATCAACATTACGGAGCGGGCAATGCCCGCGAACCGCAGTCACCCCCTTTCCACGGGAAAGGGGGTTGGGGGAAAAGGTAGTTCTATTCATGTCTTTCAGGAAAACAGCCAGGGCTGCTCGGTGCGGCGCCGGGCTTCGAACTCGCGGATCATTTCGGCATGGCGCAGCGTCAGGCCGATGTCGTCCCAGCCGTTCAACAGGCATTCCTTGCGGAAGGCATCGACCTCGAAGGGGATGGCATGGCCGTCGGGCCGCACGATCAGCTGCGCGGCCAGATCGACCGTCAGGCGATAGCCGGGCGTATGTTCGGTGAGTCCGAACAGCGCGTCCATCTCGGCCTTGGGCACGACGATGGGCAAGAGGCCATTCTTGAAGCAGTTGTTGTAGAAGATGTCGGCGAAGGACTCGGCGAGGATGGCACGGAAGCCGAAGTCCTGCAGCGCCCAGGGCGCGTGCTCGCGCGACGAGCCGCAACCGAAGTTGCTGCGCGCCAGCAGGATGGACGCCCCCTGATAGCGCTCCTGGTTGAGCACGAAATTCGGATTCTTCGGCCGCCGGCTGTTGTCCTGCCCCGGCTCGCCCTGGTCCAGGTAGCGCCACTCGTCAAAGGCGTTGGGGCCGAAGCCCGAGCGCTTGATCGACTTCAGGAACTGCTTGGGGATGATGGCATCGGTATCGACATTGGCGCGGTCGAGCGGCACCACCAGACCATCGAGCTTGATAAATTTTTCCATTTACTTGGCCGATTTCTCGATGGCTTCGCCACCCTTTTTGAGGTCCTTGCCGATGCCCTGCACGGTATTGCAGCCGGCCAGGGCCAGCATCAGCAGCGAGAGTGCAAATGTGCGCAGCATGATGTCTCCTTACAGCAGATTGCGAACGTCGGCGAAGCGCCCCGCGATCGCGGCGGCGGCGGCCATCGCCGGGCTGACGAGATGGGTGCGGCCACCGGCACCCTGGCGGCCTTCGAAATTGCGGTTCGACGTCGAGGCGCAGCGCTCGCCCGGATTCAGGCGGTCATCGTTCATCGCCAGGCACATCGAACAGCCCGGCTGGCGCCACTCGAAGCCGGCGGCGATGAAGATCTTGTCCAGCCCCTCGGCCTCGGCCTGTTCCTTGATCAGGCCCGAGCCCGGCACCACCAGCGCCAGCTTGAGGTTGGCGGCGATGTGGCGGCCCTTGGCCACGGCGGCGGCGGCACGCAGGTCCTCGATGCGCGAGTTGGTGCAGGAGCCGATGAAAACCTTGTCGATGGCGATCTGGTCGATGCGCATGCGCGGCGTCAGGCCCATGTACTGCAGCGCGCGCGCCACGCCCTCGCTCTTCACCGGGTCCTTGAAGTCCTCGGGCGCCGGCACGCTGCCGTCGATGCCGGTGACCATCTCGGGCGAAGTGCCCCAGGTCACCTGCGGTACGATCGTCGCAACATCGATGTCGATAACCTCATCGAACTTCGCGCCGGGATCCGAAACCAGGGTACGCCAATAGGCCACCGCCTTGTCCCAGTCGTCCCCCTTCGGGGCGAAGCCGCGGCCCTTGAGGTAGGCAATGGTGGTGTCATCGACGGCGACGAAGCCGACGCGGGCACCGGCCTCGATCGCCATGTTGCACACCGTCATGCGCCCTTCCATCGACAGGCCGCGCATTGCCGAGCCACCGAACTCGATGGCGTAGCCCGTGCCGCCCGCCGTGCCGATGCGCCCGATCAGGGCCAGCACCAGGTCCTTCGCCGTGACGCCAGCGCCGACTTTGCCCTCGAAGCGCACCAGCATGGTCTTCGACTTCTTCTGCAACAGGCACTGCGTCGCCAACACGTGCTCGACTTCCGAGGTGCCGATGCCGTGCGCAAGACAGGCGAAAGCGCCATGGGTCGAGGTGTGCGAATCGCCGCAGACCACCGTCATGCCGGGCAGCGTGGCGCCGTTTTCCGGGCCGACGACATGGACGATGCCCTGGCGCTTGTCCTTGAACGGGAAGTAGGCCAGCGCGCCGACTTCGCGGATGTTCGCATCCAGGGTCTCGACCTGCTGGCGCGAGATCGGATCGGTGATGCCCTGCTCCCAGTGCGAGGTCGGGGTGTTGTGGTCAGCCGTGGCGACGATGGAACTGATCCGCCAGGGCTTGCGGCCGGCCAGCTTGAGGCCCTCGAAGGCCTGCGGGCTGGTGACTTCGTGCACCAGGTGGCGATCGATGTAGAGCAGCGCCGTGCCATCGTCTTCGACGTGGACCACGTGGCTGTCCCAGAGCTTTTCGTAAAGGGTTCTTGCCATGATGTGCAAAACTGCGAATTGGACCGGCGATTATCGCACAGGCGCCGCTGCCGAATCCCCCGGAACGCCGCGCCAGACGAGGGCGAGGCCAATCAGCGCAAGCCCCGCCGAGGCCGTGTAGGTCAGCGCCGGACCGACGCCTTCCCACATCCAGCCCGCGAGCAGGGCGCCGCCGAGGCCGCCGGCACCGTAGGCGATGCTGCCGTAGAGCGCTTGCGCCCGTGCCTGCTGCCCCGGCGCAAACCACTGGTTGAGCGCCGCCACGGTGGCCGCGTGGTGGGCCCCGAAACTCGCCGCGTGCAACAGCTGCGCCAGCACCAGCAGCCCGATGTAGGCCACGCCCCAACCGATCACGGCGAAGCGGAACACCGCCAGGGCAAAGCAGGCCAGAAGGACGGCGCGCAGGGAAAAGCGGATCGAGATCCGTGGCATCCAGAGGAAGACGAAGATCTCGGCGACGACGCCCAGGGTCCACAGGAAGCCGACCAGGGTCTTGCCGTAGCCCTGGTTCACCAGGTGGATCGAGTAGAAAACGTAGAGCGCGCCATGCGCCGCCGTCATCAGCATCGCCGAGGCCATCAGGTAAATGACCTTGCGCTGGCGCAGCACGGCACCGATGGCGCCCGCGGGGTGGCTGCCATGGCCCGCGACCTCGGTCAGCGTCAGGGCGCTGACCAGGGTGCCGAACAGTATCGCCCAGCTCACCCAGAGCTGCGACTTGATCGGCGCCACGTCGAGCAGCAGTCCGACGCCCATCACCGTGAGGATGAAGCCCACCGAGCCCCACAGACGGATACGCCCGTAGTTCTCGGGCTTGCCGCCCAGGTGGCCGAGGGTCAGGGCCTCGACCAGGGGCAGCGAGGCGCTCCAGAAAAAGTGCAGGATGGAGAGCCCGACCAGCAGGCCGATGAAGTCCTCGGTGAGGAATACCACCGAAAAGCTGGCCAGCGATGCCGCCGTGGACACGACGACGATGCGCACGCGATGCCCGCCGCTGTCGGCCAGCCAGCTCCAGAGCAGCGGCGCCAGCAGGCGCATGAACTGGCCGAGCGACATCAGCACCGCGATGCGGCCGGCGGAGAACCCCAGGGATTGCAGGTAAAGCGCGAAATACGGCAGGAAGGCGCCGATGAACGCGAAGTACCAGAAATACCAGACGGCCAGGCGGCCGTGCGGCTGGAAGGTCAAACTTTGTGTTTCTGGCCGATGCGGAATGCCATCAGCAGGTGGTAGATCTCGTCCTTGAGCTTGACCCGTGCCTTCTTCATGTCCTCGAGGGTGAAGTCGGCCACCGGCATGTCGTGTTCCTCAAGATCCTCGACCTTGCCGGTGAGGCGATCGTAGCGCCCGAACAGGCTGCCGATGTAGCCGCCCCCGGCCTTCAGCGCATCGATGGCGTCGCGCATGTCGGGGAATTCCGTATAGAGATCGTGGTGATCAACGCGCATGATTTCTTCCCTGAATCTGGTTTTGGATATGGTTTTGGAAAATTCTATCAGCCGTGGCCCGGGGCCCTGCCCGCGATCTTCGGCGTCGGGCAATCGACGTCGGCGCACTGGGCGCGGTGGCGCAACGCGGCATCGATCAGCACCAGGGCCAGCATGGCCTCGGCGATCGGCGTGGCGCGGATACCGACACAGGGGTCGTGGCGCCCCAGGGTGCAAATCTCGGTCGCCTCGCCGGCGATGTTGATGGTCCGGCGCGGCAGGCGGATGCTGGATGTCGGCTTCACCGCCATCCGCACCACCACGTCCTGGCCGGTGGAAATCCCGCCCAGCACACCGCCCGCGTTGTTGCCGAGGAAGCCCTGCGGCGTCAGTTCGTCGCCGTGCTCGCTGCCCTTTTGCGTCACCGAGCGGAAACCGGCGCCGATCTCGACGCCCTTGACGGCGTTGATGCCCATCATGGCGTAGGCAATGTCGGCATCTAGGCGGTCATACACCGGGTCGCCCCAGCCCACCGGCACGCCGCGCGCCACCACCGTGACTTCGGCCCCCACCGAATCACCCGACTTGCGCAGCGCATCCATGTAGGCCTCGAGTTCGGCAACGATGGCCGCGTCCGGAGCGAAGAAGGGATTGGCGTCGATCGCCGCCTCGTCGGTAAAAGGGATCCTGACATCGCCAAGCTGGCTCATCCAGCCGCGCAACACGATGCCGTAACGTTCGCGCAACCACTTGCGGGCGATGGCGCCGGCGGCGACCCGGACCGCGGTCTCGCGCGCCGAGGATCGGCCGCCGCCACGAAAATCGCGGATGCCGTATTTCTGCCAGTAGGTGTAGTCGGCGTGGCCCGGGCGGAATTTCTCCGCGATGTCGCCGTAGTCCTTGCTGCGCTGGTCCTCGTTGCGGATCAGGAGACCGATCGGCGCGCCCGTGGTACGGCCCTCGAAAATGCCGGAAAGAATCTCGACGGTGTCGGACTCGCGGCGCTGGGTGACATGACGCGAGGTACCGGGCTTGCGCCGGTCGAGTTCGTGCTGGATGTCCGCGGCAGTAAGCTCCATGCCCGGCGGACAGCCGTCGACGACGCACCCGATCGCCGGCCCGTGGGACTCACCAAAGGAGGTGACGCAGAACAGCGAACCGAAGGTATTGCCGGCCATGGGAATAAATCCAGACTACGAAAAGAAACGGAGGATCAGCGCTCCAGCAGGGACAGCTTGCCTTCCTTCTTCAGCCACTCGTCGGCGTCGGCCGGGGGTTCCTTGCGCTCGATGATCACCGGCCATTTCTTCGCCAGCTCCGCGTTGAGCGCCGTGAAATGCTCCTGCCCCTTGGGTACGTCATCCTCGGCAAAAATCGCCTCGGCCGGACATTCGGCCACGCACAGGGTGCAATCGATGCATTCCTCCGGATCGATGACCAGAAAATTGGGGCCCTCGTGAAAGCAATCGACGGGGCAGACGTCAACGCAATCGGTGTACTTGCACTTGATGCAGGCTTCGGTAACGACGTAGGTCATGTTGGGGCTCCGGGGACAAGGAACAATTTACCATTGCCGCACCGAATTGGCACAGGGCCGGCGTTCGCCACGCGGGGTTTTTTTTGCTAGCATTCCGCTGCAGGCGACGTCAGACGCCTCTTTCCATCGCGCCGCCCGGCTGACGATGCGCATTTCCGATACACGCCCCCGAGGATTTCATGAGCGAACACATTCACCACGTTTCCGACAGTACTTTCAAGGCCGAGGTACTCGACTCGTCCGTCCCGACCCTGGTCGACTTCTGGGCCGAGTGGTGCGGCCCCTGCAAGATGATTGCCCCCATCCTGGACGAGGTCGCCAAGGATTACACCGGCAAGCTGCGCGTCGCCAAGCTCAATATCGACGACAACCCCAAGGTGCCCGGCGAGTATGGCATTCGAGGCATTCCGACCCTGCTGCTCTTCAAGGGCGGCGCCGTCGAGGCGCAGAAAGTCGGCGCCATGTCGAAGTCGCAACTCACGGCCTTCATTGACAGCAATCTCTGATCCCGTTACATTTCGGCCTGGAGTCTGATTCCGGGCCGCCGCAGAAACACCAAGAATTTTCCGGCGCCCAAATCCAGGTAACGCCGAGTCAGCCTCCCCTCTGACCGAATTCCGAACGGAATTCACCCCCGAGATTCTCCCCAGGTCCGGCGCCACGCGCCGGCATTTCCGCGCAGGAAGTCCATGCACCTATCCGAGCTCAAAGCCCATCATGTCAGCCAGTTGCTGGAGATGGCGGCCGCCAACAACATCGAGGGCGCCAACCGCCTGCGCAAGCAGGAGCTGATCTACGCCCTGCTGAAGAACCAGGGCAAGAAGGGCGAAACCATCTTCGGCGACGGCGTCCTTGAAATCCTTCCCGACGGCTTCGGCTTCCTCCGAGCCCCCGAGGAATCCTACCTCGCCAGTACCGACGACATCTACATCAGCCCCAGCCAGGTGCGCCGCTTCAACCTGCGATCCGGCGACACCATCGAAGGCGAGATCCGCTCGCCCAAGGAAGGCGAGCGCTACTTCGCCCTGGTCAAGGTGGACAAGGTCAACGGCGAATCGCCCGAAGCCTCGAAGCACAAGATCCTGTTCGAAAACCTGACGCCGCTGCACCCCACCGAGCACATGCTGCTCGAGCGCGACATCCGCAGCGAAGAGAACATCACCAGCCGCGTCATCGACATGATCGCGCCCATCGGCAAGGGCCAGCGCGGCCTGCTGGTCGCCAGCCCGAAGAGCGGCAAGACGGTGATGATGCAGCACATCGCCCATGCCATCACCGCCAACCATCCCGACGTCACGCTGATCGTCCTGCTGATCGACGAGCGCCCCGAGGAAGTCACCGAGATGCTGCGCACCGTGCGCGGCGAAGTCATCGCCTCGACCTTCGACGAACCGGCCACGCGCCACGTCCAGGTCGCCGAGATGGTCATCGAGAAGGCCAAGCGCCTGGTCGAACACAAGCGCGACGTGGTCATCCTGCTCGACTCCATCACCCGCCTCGCCCGCGCCTACAACACCGTGCAGCCGGCCTCCGGCAAGGTGCTCACCGGCGGCGTGGACGCCAACGCGCTGCAGAAACCCAAGCGCTTTTTCGGCGCGGCGCGCAACGTCGAGGAAGGCGGCTCGCTCACCATCATCGCCACCGCCCTGATCGAAACCGGCTCGCGCATGGACGACGTGATCTACGAGGAGTTCAAGGGCACGGGCAACATGGAAATCCACCTCGACCGCAAGATGGCCGAGAAACGCGTCTACCCCGCGATCAACGTCAATCGTTCCGGCACGCGCCGCGAGGAACTGCTGCTGGTCCCAGCGGTGCTGCAGAAGATGTGGATCCTGAGGAAGCTGCTGTACAACATGGACGACATGGAAGCCATGGAGTTCCTGCTCGACAAGGTCAAGGCCACCAAGAACAACGCCGAGTTCTTCGACGCCATGCGCCAGCGCTGACTTTCCCCGCGGGGCGCGTGAATGGCGTCCGGGCGATTGCGCAACGCGGAAAATTAGCGGATAATGCTTCGTTCTGTCGGCCCGCCAAATCCACGTGCCGCGCTTGCAACCGTAAAGGACACCCCAATGAAAGACGGCATTCACCCCAAGTACGCCGAGATCGAAGTCACCTGCAGCTGCGGGAACACCTTCAAGACGGCCTCGACCAATATCAAGCCGCTGCACATCGAAGTCTGCTCGTCTTGCCACCCGTTCTACACCGGCAAGCAGAAGATCGTCGACACCGCCGGCCGTGTCGAACGCTTCCGCCAGAAATACGGCAAGAAGGCCGCCTGAACGCGGAGCTTCCCTGCTTGACGCCGAAAAAGGCAGCTCTCGGGCTGCCTTTTTTCCTTTCGGCGGTCGCCCCAGCGAACCATGTCCGACCTGACTGACCGCGCCCCCGCCCCGCTGCTGGCGCGCCGCGCCGCCTGGTTGCTGTGCGCGATCTGGCTGCTGGCCGGCGTCATCGGCCACGACCCGTGGAAGGTCGACGACGCGCTTCACCTGGGTGTCGCCTGGGGCATGGCCGCCGGTGACTGGCTGGTGCCGCGCATCGCCGGCGATCCCTGGCTGGTCGTTCCGCCGCTCTACCACTGGATCGCCGCGCTCTGCGGCAAGGCCTTCGGCATCGTCCTGCCGTGGCACGACGCCGCGCGCCTGGCCTCAGCCCTCTTCGGCGGCCTCTACCTGGTGGTGATATCGCGTACCGCCTACCGCCTCAATGGCGGCAGCGCCGCGCTGGCCGCGCCGCTGCTGGCGATCGGTACCCTCGGCATGCTGGTGCCGCTGCATGACGCCCAGCCGGCCGTCGCCGCGATTGCTGGATTCGCCATCGCCCTGCGCGGACTTGCCATCTGGCAGCAGCAGGCATGGCGTGGCGGCACGGTGTTCGGCGCCGGACTGGGCATCAGTTTCCTTGCTGCCGGCAGCGACATTGCCGCCGTGGAACTGGCCACCGCGCTGACCCTGATGCTGCATTCCGGCTGGCGCCGACGCGACAGCCTCAAGGCCTGGGGCGCGGCGCTGGTCATCGCGCTGGCCATCGCCCTGCCCTGGCCCCTGCTGCTCAGACAGCAGGCACCGACCCTGTTCGACCTGTGGTGGTCGGCCGAGCTTGCCAGCCTCGGCTTCCATGGCGGATTGGGCGCAAACCACCTCGAAATGCTGGCCTGGGCCGCCTGGCCGGTACTGCCGCTGGCGCTCTGGGCGCTCTGGCTGGAAAGGCGCAAGCCGTTCCTGGCGCAGAACGTCCTGATGTCGGCCGCCACCGTCTGGGCCCTGCTGCTGTTCGTCGCCGACTCGCCCAAACCGGCCACCTTGCTGCCGGCGCTGGTGCCGCTGACCCTGCTCGCGGCATCCGCCGCGGCTCGCCTGCGACGCGGCGCGGCCAATGCCTTCGACTGGTTCGGCATGATGACCTTCACCATGATCGCCGGACTGATCTGGCTGGGCGGCATCGCCATGCTCACCGGCGAGCCGGCGCGCGTCGCCAAGAACTTCAGCAAGCCCGCCCCCGGCTTCATCGCGGAGGCCCATCCGCTCGCCATCCTGCTGGCCATCGCCGCCACGGTCGCCTGGATCGCCGTGATGCTGCGCACGCCGCGCTCGCCCTGGCGCGCCGCGGCGCGTTGGAGCGTCGGGCTGACCACGATCTGGGTCCTGCTCTCCCTGCTCTGGCTGCCCTGGATCGACTACGGCAAGACCTACCGCGCCGTCAGCGCCGACTTGCGCAAGGCGCTCGGCGCCAATCCCGGCTGCATCGCCCGGCGCGGGCTGGGCCTGGCGCAGCGCGCCTCGCTCGACTATTTCAACGGGATACGCACCATCGGCGCAAGCCGCGCCGAGCATTGCCGCCACATGATCGTGCAGACCACGCCTGGCGCCGACAGGGACATCGCCGGCTGGACCCTGGTCAAGGAAACCTCGCGCCCCGGCGACAAGGGCGAGCGGCTGCGGCTGTATCGCCGCGCCGGGTGACTACACGTTGATGAAGTGCTCGCGGTAGTACTTCATTTCCTCGATCGACTCCAGGATGTCGGCCAGCGCCTCGTGCTTGCCCTGCTTCTTGAGCCCCTTCGCCACGTCCGGCTTCCAGCGCTTGCACAGCTCCTTGAGCGTCGACACGTCGAGGTTGCGGTAGTGGAACCATTCCTCCAGCGTCGGCATGTAGCGGGCCATGAAGCGGCGGTCCTGGCAGATCGAGTTGCCGCACATCGGCGAGGTCGATTTCGGCACGTGGCGGCGCATGAAGTCCAGCGCCTGTTCCTCGACCATCGCTTCCGACATGATCGAATCCTTGACGCGCTGGATCAAACCGGACTTGCCGTGGGTGTTGCGGTTCCACTCGTCCATGCGGCCGAGAACCTCGTCGGACTGATGCACGACCCAGGTCGGCGCCTCGGCGATGATCTCGAGATTGTTGTTGGTCACCACCAGCGCCAGCTCGATGATGCGGTCATTGACCGGGTCGAGGCCGGTCATTTCCATATCCAGCCAAACGAGCGCATTTTGATCCTGTGCCATAATTTTCCGCAGACCGTGCCTTGATCGCGGCATTCTCGCACAGCGATCCCTCCCCATGAGCCCGCAAACCTTCACCCTGATCTTCGTCGCCGCGCTGCTGCTGTCCACCGGACTGCGGCTCTGGCTCGACCTGCGCCACCTGCGCCACGTCGCCGCCCGCCGCGACCAGGTGCCGGCCGACTTCCTCGGCCGCATCGAACTTGCCGACCATCGCAAGGCCGCCGATTACACGGCCGCCAAGGTGCGCCTCGGCTTTTTCGAGATCCTGGTCGATACCCTGATGCTGGTCCTGTTCACCCTGGGCGGCCTGCTGGCCCTGATCGACGGCAGCCTGCGCGGCTGGCTGGGCGCTGGCCACCTGCAGGGCCTGGCCCTGTTCGGCGCCGTCGCCGTGATCGGCTTCGTCGTCGGCCTGCCGGCCAGCCTCTATCGCAGCTTCGTCATCGAAGAGCGCTTCGGCTTCAACAAGCTGACCTGGAAGCTCTGGCTTGCCGACCTGGTCAAGGGCGCCGCACTCACCGTCGCCATCGGCGGCCCGCTGCTCTATGCCGTGCTCTGGCTGATGGACGCCATGGGCCGGAACTGGTGGCTGTATGTCTGGCTGCTGTGGCTGGCCACCAACCTGCTGATCCTCTTCCTCTACCCCACGGTCATCGCGCCGCTGTTCAACAAATTCACCCCGCTCGAGGATGCCTCGCTCAAGGAGCGCATCGAAGCCCTGCTGACGCGCTGCGGCTTCGCTTCTTCCGGCCTTTTCGTCATGGACGGCTCGAAGCGCTCGGCCCACGGCAACGCCTATTTCACCGGCTTCGGCCGCGCCAAGCGCATCGTCTTCTTCGACACCCTGCTGGAAAAGCTGGCGCCGCAGGAGATCGAGGCGGTGCTGGCGCACGAGCTCGGCCACTTCCGCCACAAGCACGTCGCCAAGCGCATCGCGCTGATGGGCGCGATGAGCCTCGCCTTCCTCTGGCTGCTCGGCCAGCTGATCGACCAGCCCTGGTTCTACCAGGGCCTGGGAGTCGGCGCCGGCAGCACGGCGATGGGCCTGATGCTGTTCTCCATGGTGCTGCCGGTGTTCCTGTTTCCGCTGGCGCCGCTGACTTCGGCGTTATCGCGCCAGCACGAATACGAAGCCGACGCCTATGCCGCCAAGCAGACCGCCGCCGCCGACCTGATCGCCGCGCTGGTCAAGCTTTACCGCGACAACGCGGCGACGCTGACGCCCGACCCGCTGCATTCGCTGTTCCACGATTCCCACCCCCCGGCCAGCCAGCGCATCGCGCGGCTGCATCACGCATGAGGAAAGCAAAATGACCATGGTCTGCGATCTCGCCAAAGGCAGATGTAAGCCCTGCGAAGGCGGCGTGCCGCCGCTCACGGACGACGAAGCCGCGAAGCTGCTGGCCACGCTCGAGGGCTGGCAGCGCGAAGGCCAGGTCATCAGCAAGGCCTACAAGTTCAAGAACTATTACGAGACCATGGCCTTCGTGAACGCCTCGGCCTGGATTTCGCACCGCGAGGACCACCACCCCGACCTCGCCGTCGGCTGGGGCCAGTGCACCGTGAGCTATACCACCCATGCCATCGGCGGCCTGTCGGAAAACGACTTCATCTGCGCCGCCAAGATCGATGCCCTGTTCGCGCTGTAATCCTCGTTGAACGCCGCCGGCACCATCGTCGCCGCCTTCGGGCGGCACTATGAGATCGAACTGGCCGACGGCCGCATCGCCACCGGCTATCCGAAAGGCAAGAAGAGCCTGCTGGCCGTCGGCGACGAAGTCCAGTTGAGCCCCGATGGCCAGATCATGGCCCATGGCGAGCGCCGCAGCCTGCTCTACCGCAGCGACGCCTACCGGCAAAAGCTGATCGCCGCCAATGCCACGCAGCTGCTGCTGGTGGTCGCCACCGACCCCTCGTTCTCGGACATGCTGCTGTCGCGGGCCCTGGTCGCCGCCGAGCACCAGGGCCTCACCCACACCATCGTGCTCAACAAGTGCGACCTGGTGGCGGCGCTGCCGGCAGCGAGGAAGCTGCTGGCGCCCTACATCGCCCTGGGCTGCCGCGTCGTCGAACTTTCCGCCAAGTTCGACCCCTCGCCGCTGCTGCCGCTGCTGGCCGGCGAAAGCTCGGTGCTGGTCGGCCAGTCCGGCATGGGCAAGTCAACGCTGACCAATGCCCTGGTGCCCGGCGCCGCGGCGCCGACCCGCGAGCTGTCCACGGCGCTCGACAGCGGCAAGCACACCACCACCTACGCCCGCCGCTACAAACTACCCAATGACACCTGCCCGGGCGGCACGCTGATCGACAGCCCCGGCCTGCAGGAATTCGGCCTCAAGCACCTGACGGCCCAGGAGATCGAGTTCGGTTTCGCCGAGTTCCGCCCCTTCCTTGGCCAGTGCCGCTTCCGCGATTGCCAGCACGATGCCGAACCCGGCTGCGCCATCAAGCAGGCGCTTGCCGAGGGCATCATCCATCCACGCCGCCTCGACCACTTTCGCCAATTCATTTCGGAACAATGACCACCTTCCCCCCATCCCCTGCCCCACGGCTGGCTTTGCACAGCCAGCCGGCTGCGGCAGCGCGGAGCAGTGCTCCGCGAAACCCTGCCTGCGCCCCAGGGAAGGGGGTGACCACGGTTCGCGGGCTTTGCCCGCTCCGGTTTCGACTGCGCCTCCTTGGGGCGGCCCTGCGGAGGCGTCATGGATCGCACTGAGCGCTTCTACAAGATCGACCAGATGATCCACGACCGCCGTCTGGTCAGCTTCAGTGAGCTGATGGAAGCGCTGGAGGTCTCGCGCGCCACGCTCAAGCGCGACCTCGAATACATGCGCAACCGGCTCAACGCGCCCATCGTCTGGGATCGCGATGCGGGCGGCTACCGCTTCGACACCCCGCACGCCGAGGCCGGCGCCCAGTACGAACTGCCCGGTCTCTGGTTCAACTCGGGCGAAGTCCATGCGCTGCTGACCATGCAGCACCTGCTGACCGACCTCGACCCGGGCGGCATTCTCACCCCGCACATCCAGCCGCTGATCGCGCGCCTCAACAGCCTGCTCGGCAGCGCCGAGAACACCGCCGAGGAAATCCGCCGCCGGGTGATGATCGTCGGCCTCGGCAAGCGCGACCTCAAGCTCGCGCATTTCGAAAAGGTCGGCGCCGCGCTGCTGCGCCGCAAGCGCCTGGCCATCACCTACTTCGCCCGCGGCAGCGGCGAAACCACCGAGCGCGAGGTCTCGCCGCAGCGCCTGGTGTACTACCGAGAGAACTGGTACCTCGACGCCTGGTGCCACCTGCGCAACGACATCCGCAACTTCGCCCTCGACTCGATCCGCGAATGCGCCGTCATCGAGAAGAAGGCGCGCGAAGTCTCGCACCGCAGCCTCGACGAAGTGCTCGGCGCCGGCTCAGGAAACCTGGCACCCGAAGCAGAAACGCGAATTCGAGGCCGACGGTTCCTGGCGGCTCGAGTTCCCCTACGCCGACCACCGCGAACTGATCATGGACATCCTCAAGTTCGGCGCCGACGTCGAGGTGTTGGCGCCGCCCGACCTGCGGCAGCGCGTGGCCGACGAAGCGGCGCGCCTCACCGCCCTGTATGCCGCAGTGCCAAAAAAATGATGTCCAAATCGTGGTAGCGTTGCGCCGCGGTCCCCGACAACAAGACAGGCAGT
>JALHNN010000024.1 GCA_022843505.1 Sulfuritalea sp. | reverse complement strand
TGCGTCGCGGCGATACCGGCCATGCTGCTGATCGCCGTCGCCTTCCATTCCATGGAGTGGGGCCGTTTCGTGCAGCGCCTGGCATTCACCATGCCGGTACACGAACTCGGGCATGCGGTCACGGCCTGGCTGTGCGGCTTCGGCGCCATCCCCACACTCTGGGTCACGCTCGCCAGCGAAGGGCGCGGTCTCGTTGCGCCACTGGCCGTGCTCGCCGCCGTCGCCTGGACCCTGTATCGCGGCTGGCAGCTCGAGAGCCGGGCGCTGTTGGCGGCCGGCGGGCTGCTCCTGCTGCTGCAGGCCATTCTGACCCTGGCCATCAAGGAGGACACGGCGAACGCACTGATCATCTTCGGCGGCGACGGCGGCGGCCAGGTGCTGTCGACACTGCTGATGGGCAGCTTCTTCTTCGGCAAGGGCACAAAGCTCTACAAGGGCAGCCTGCGCTGGGGTTTCGTCGCCATCGGCGCCGGCGCCTTCGTGGACATCAACGCCACCTGGTGGCTGGCGCGCCGCGATCCCGGCGAGATCCCCTTCACCGTCCGCGAAAACGGCATGGAATCCGACGCGCTGCGCCTGGTCAACGACTACGGCTGGACCGAGGCGGCGTTGGTGAATCGCCACATCCTCGTCTGCCTGGCCTGCATGGCGCTGTTGGTACTGGTCTATGCCTGGGGCGTGCGCAAGGCCTGGTTAAGGACGCAGACGCAGGCGCAGGCGGTGCGCTAGGCGCGCACCTCGCCGTCACCGAGGACGATCCACTTCAGGGATGTCAGTCCTTCGAGCCCCACCGGACCGCGGGCATGGAACTTGTCGGTGGAAATCCCGATCTCGGCACCAAGGCCGAATTCGAAGCCGTCGGCGAAGCGCGTCGAGGCATTCACCATCACCGAAGCCGAGTCCACCTCGCGCAGGAAGCGCATGGCGTGGGTGTAGTTCTCGGTGACGATGGCCTCGGTGTGCGCCGAGGAATACTTGTTGATGTGGGCGATGGCCTCGTCCACGCCGCCGACGATCTTGACCGAGATGATGGCGGCGAGATACTCGGCGTACCAGTCCTCCTCCGTGGCGGCGACGGCCTGCGGCACCAGCGTCATCGTTTCCGCGCAGCCGCGGATCTCGACGCCCTTCGCCGCCAGCATGGCGCAGAGAGTCGGCGCCAGCGACACGGTGACCGGGCGCGCGATCAGCAGCGACTCGGCGGTATTGCAGGTACCCAGGCGCTGGGTCTTGGAATTCTCGAGGATGCGCAGCGCCTTGGCGGCGTCGGCGAACTCGTCGACATAGACGTGGCAGTTGCCGTCGAGGTGCTTGATCACCGGCACCCGCGCGTCTCTCGAGACGCGCTCGATCAGGCCCTTGCCGCCGCGCGGCACGATGACATCGACGAACTCGGGCATGGCGACGAGATGGCTCACCGCCTCGCGGTCGGTGGTCTCGACCACCTGCACCGCGGTCTCGGGCAGGCCGGCGGCGGCGAGGCCCTCGCGCACGCAGGCGGCGATGGCCTGGTTGGCGCGCAAGGCCTCCTTGCCGCCGCGCAGGATCGCGGCATTGCCGGATTTGAGGCACAAGGCTGCAGCGTCGGCCGTGACGTTGGGGCGCGCCTCGTAGATGATGCCGACCACGCCCAGCGGCACGCGCATCCGGCCGACCTGGATGCCGGAGGGGCGGCGCTTCATGTCGCTGATTTCGCCGATCGGATCGGGCAGGGCCGCGACCTGCTCGACGCCCAGCGCCATGGCTTCGACGCCTTTTCCGGTCAGCGTCAGGCGGTCGATCATCGCCGCGTCGAGGCCGTTGGCGCGGGCTTCGGCGACATCGGCGGCATTCGCCGCCAGCAGCGTATCGCAGCGCTCGCGGATCGCCGCCGCCATCGCCAACAGTGCCTCGTCCTTGGCCGCCGTCGAGGCGCGCGCCGTAGCGCGCGAGGCCTCGCGCGCCTGGCGGCCCAACCGCTGCATGTAGTCCTTTACGTCCATTTCGATTACGCCGTCCTGTTTCGGTTCTGCCGCGACAGCGGCCTAATGAGTCACCCCTCTCCCCTGGGGAGAGGGGTGGGGGTGAGGGCTCTGTCCTGCACGAGTTATCTTCAACGCAAGTTGAAGAAACTCGTCCCAAACGTCGCCTCGCGCCAGACCCTTGATCATGCGGTCTATCTTCGCCGCATGCAAGAGGCCGCGCAGCTTCGTCGGGGTGGCGGCGACGGCACGCGCCTCGGTGGCCAGCGCCCAGAGCACCAGGGGCGGCGCGGCATCCTCGCCTCGGAGCCCTTCGAGGGTGCGTACCGCGCGCACGGTGTCGCGGTTCTTCAGCGCCTCGCGCAGGTCCGAGACGTCGTAGCGGGCGACATTGAGCACGGCGGCTTCGACCTGTTCCAGGGAGATTTCGCCGGGCGGATGGAGCAGGCCCAGCTTCTGGATCTCCTGGTGGGCAGCGAGCAGGTTGCCCTCGACATGGGCGGCGATGAATTCAAGCGCCGGCCGGGACGCCGACTGCTGCTGGCGCGCCAGGCGCTCGGCGATCCACTGTGGCAATCGCGCCGGGGGCGGCGCATTGCATTCCATGGCGACCCCGGCATTCGACAAGGCCGTGACCCAGGCGGCCTTTTTCGCCTGCCAGTCGAGTTCGGGCAGGGTGATCAGTGTGACGATGCCCGGCCCCAGCGTGCCGATATAGCGCTGCAGGGCTTCGCTGCCCTCGCGCCCCGGTTTGCCCGAAGGAATGCGCAGGTCAACCAGCTTGGAACCGCCGAACAGCGACATGTTGCCGGCGGCAAGGAAGAGCTCGTCCCATTTGAAGCCAGTGCCGACGACGATGACTTCGCGCTCCTCGAAGCCCTGCTTGCGCGCCGCGGCACGGATCGCGTCGGCGGCCTCGATCACCAGCAACGGCTCGTCGCCGTGCAGGAAATAAAGCGGGGCCAGCGGCTTTTCCAGATGCGCCGCGAGCTGTTCGGGCCGCAGCTGCATGGCGGCTAGTCGACTTTCACTGGTTGCAGCTTCGCCGCGGCCAGCCGGCGCATCAGCTGCTGCACCAGGTCGCCCTGGATGTCGCGCCAGAGCAGGACTTCCTCGGACTCCTTGGACAGCACCAGGTCGTCGCTAAAGGTGATGTCGCGCCGCAGGGTGATGGTGCTGGGCGGAATGTATTCGGTCGGGCCGGCCACCGGCGCATCGCTGTACTTCGCCGCCGGCGCCGCCGGCGCCGGCGCGTGGCCATGGACGCGGAAGCTGAAGCTGCGGATCAGCTGATATTCGCGGGCACGGCCGGCGGCCGTGAGCGAAAGGATGTTCTTCTCGCTGCGGTCGGCGATCACCGCCAGCACGGCCTCGGCTTCCCTGGCGTCGTTGACCACGCGCGTGCCCGGCGAGGAGGCCTCGATGGTGCGCTTGAGCTGGGCGTGGAACTCCGAGGTCGGGTCCAGGCCGAGGGCGATGGTGGCGAAAGGCAGCTTGTAGCCGGGCAGATCCGCGCTGCCGCGCAGCTTGAAGCCGCAGGCGGCGAGCAGGCCCGCAAGCGACAGGATCAGGACAAGTTTGGCGGCGCGCATCGCGGCTCCCGGGGCGGCTAAACGACTATGTTAACCAGACGGCCGGGCACGACGACGACTTTCTTCGCCGGCTTGCCCTCCATGAACTTCTGTGCAGCCTCGGAGGCCAACGCAGCGGCTTCGATCGCCGCGCGGTTGACAGACCCGTCGGCGCCGACTTTTACGCGAATATTGCCGCGATGCTTGCCGTTGACCTGCAGCACGAGTTCCTCCTCGTCCTGCACCAGGGCCGCCTCGACCGGCTCGGGCCAGGGCGCGGCGAGGATGTCGGCGCCGTGGCCGAGTTCGCGCCACAGCGCGTGGCAGATGTGCGGCGATATCGGCGAGAGGATGCGCAGCAGGATGCCGAAACCCTCGACCAGCACCGGCGCATGGGCTGCGTCCCCATTGGGCTCCTTGTGCGCCTTCTCCAGGGCATTAAGCATCTTCATCGCCGCCGAGGCGACGGTGTTGAACTGCAGCTTGCCGAGGTCGTAGTTCGCCTGCTTGAGCAGCAGGTGGATTTCACGGCGCAGCGCGGCGGGGCCGGCCGGCAGTGTCGCCGGCATCGTGCCGCGCGGCAGCGACTGGCTGGCATGGCCGAAGGCCCAGACGCGCTTGAGGAAGCGGTACGCCCCTTCGACGCCCGAATCCGACCACTCCAGGGTCTGCTCCGGCGGGCTGGCGAACATCATGAAGAAGCGCGCGGTGTCGGCGCCGTAGGTCTCGATCAGCTCCTGCGGATCGACGCCGTTGCGCTTGGACTTGGACATGGTGCCGACGCCGCCGTAATCCACCGGCCGGCCGTCGGCCTTGCTGGTGGCGCCGACGACATGGCCGCCCTCGTCACGCTTGAGATCGACTTCCTCGGGCGCGTAGTACTCGATGCCGCCCTTGTCGGTGCGCCGGCTGAAGATGTGGTTGAGCACCATGCCCTGGGTCAGCAGGTTGGCGAAGGGCTCGTCGTAGCTCACCAGGCCGAGGTCGCGCATCACCTTGGTCCAGAAGCGGGAATACAGCAGGTGCAGGATGGCATGCTCGATGCCGCCGATGTACTGGTCGGCCGGCATCCAGTGGTTGGTGCCGGCATCGACCATCGCGCCGTTCGCCGCGCGTGTCGCCTGATCGACGCAGTAGCGCGCGTAGTACCAGGACGAATCGACGAAGGTGTCCATGGTGTCGGTTTCGCGCTTGGCGGGCCTGCCGCACTTGGGGCAGGCGCAATCGACGAAGTCGGCGCGCTTGGCCAGCGGATTGCCGGAGCCGTCGGGCACGCAGTCCTCGGGCAGCTTCACCGGCAACTGGTCGTCGGGCACCGGCACGGTGCCGCACCCTGCGGTAGCTCCATCCCCGTCACAGTGGATCAGCGGGATCGGGCAGCCCCAGTAGCGCTGGCGAGAGACGCCCCAGTCGCGCAGGCGGTACTGCACCTGGATGTCGCCGAGTTCCTTGGCCTTCAAGTCGGTGGCGATCGCGGCGACGGCGGCTTCAAGGTTCAGGCCGTCGTACTTGCCCGAATTGACGCAGCGGCCGCGCTGCTTGTCGGCATACCACTCCTGCCAGCCGTCCAGCGAGAAGGTCTCGCCCTCGACGGCGATGACCTGCGTGATCGCCAGGCCATATTTTTTGGCAAATTCGAAATCGCGTTCGTCATGGGCCGGCACGGCCATCACGGCGCCTTCGCCGTAGCTCATCAGCACATAGTTGCCGACCCAGACCTCGACCTTCTCGCCGGTCAGCGGGTGGTCGACGAAGATGCCGGTCGGCATGCCCTTCTTTTCCATGGTCGCCATGTCGGCTTCCATGACCGAGCCGTGCTTGCACTCGGCTATGAATGCAGCCAGCGCAGGATTGTTCTTCGCGGCGTGCGTCGCCAGCGGATGTTCGGCGGCGACGGCGCAGAAGGTGACGCCCATGATGGTGTCGGCGCGCGTGGTGAATACCCACAGCTTGCCTTTCCTGCCATCCAGTTCGTAGGGAAAGGCGAAGCGCACGCCGGTGCTCTTGCCGATCCAGTTGGCCTGCATGGTCTTGACCCGCTCCGGCCAGCCCGGCAGGGTGTCGAGCGCGGACAGCAGTTCGTCGGCGTACTTGGTGATGGCCAGGTAGTAGCCGGGGATCTCGCGCTTTTCGACCACGGCGCCGGTGCGCCAGCCGCGGCCTTCGATCACCTGCTCGTTGGCCAGCACGGTCTGGTCCACCGGGTCCCAGTTCACCACCTGGGTCTTCTTGTAGGCGATACCCTTTTCCAGCATGCGCAGAAACAACCACTGGTTCCACTTGTAGTACTCGGGCGCGCAGGTCGCCAGCTCGCGTTCCCAGTCCAGCGCGAAACCCAGCGACTGGAGCTGCTTCTTCATGTAGGCGATGTTGTCCCAGGTCCACTTCGCCGGCGGCACCCTGTTCTGCATCGCGGCGTTCTCGGCGGGCAGGCCGAAGGCGTCCCAGCCCATGGGCTGCAGCACGTTGCAGCCCTTCATGCGGTGGTAGCGGGAGAGCACATCACCGATGGTATAGTTCCGCACGTGCCCCATGTGCAGCTTGCCCGACGGGTAGGGGAACATCGATAGGCAGTAGTATTTCGGCCTGGCCGAATCCGCGATCGCGCGAAATGCCTTTGTCGTGTTCCAGTGGGCCTGTGCGGCCTGCTCGATGTCCGTAGGGAGGTATTTTTCCTGCATGGCCGGGCGTTCTGCTTCAGTGCTGACAAAGGGTGAAATTATACCCGCCGCGTCTTCTTGAAAGGATTCCGATGCGACTGCTGAACCGGCTCTGCGCCGCCCTTGCCACCGGCATTCTGCTGCAAGCGACTGCCTCATGGGCCGTGGCGCCGGCCACCGTCGAGCTCGTCCAGGCGCCCGCCTGGGTTGATCGTGCAGGCCGCACACTGCCGCTGGCACCGGGGATGGAACTCAAGAGCGGCGACCTGGTGCGCACCGGCGACGGCGCCCGCGCCTACCTGATGCTGGCCGAGGGCAGCCGCGTCAAGCTCGGCGAGTCGGCGCGCTTCGGCCTGCATACGCGCAGCATGGAACCGCAAAAATCCTTCCGTGGCGCGCTCGACGTCATCGCCGGCGCCTTCCGCTTCACCACGGCAAAGCTGAAGAAATCCCTGGCGCGCGACATGGCGATCCGCGTCGGTACGGCGACCATCGGCATCCGTGGCACCGACATCTGGGGCAAGACCGACAAGGATGGCGACCTGGTGGCGCTGCTCGAAGGCAGGATCGAAATCACCCGCGCCGGACAGACGACCGAGATGTCCCAGGCCATGACCTACTACGACGCGCCGGCCGGCAAGGCGGCCGAAGTCAAGTCACTGGACCCCGAAACCTTCGCCCGACTGGCGCGGCAGACCGACATCATCGCCGGCGACGGTGCCGCCGGCGCCAAAGGCAAATGGTCCATCCTTGCGGGTTCGGCGGCCAGTCAGGAGGCGGCGCTGGAAATCTACGACCAGGTGCGCGAGGCCGGCTTCGCCGCACGTGTGCGGCCCCGTGCCGTCGAAGGCGGCGATTGGCGCTATGAAGTCGCGATTCGCGGTTTCGCCAGCGCGAGCGAGGCGGAGACGGCAGCGGCGCGGCTCAAGAAAGCGACCGAGCTCAAGCCCGTGGTGACACGTTAAGGCGTTTTCTCAGCCCAGCATCTGCTGACCGCGGCGGGTCACGTTATCGACCAGCCGCCAGCCACGCGCATTGAGCGCCGAGGCTTCGTGCATCACCTGCATCGAAACGGCCCAGAACTTGGCCTGGGCGCGCGCCCATGGCCGCCAGCCGAAAGATGCCGCATCGGCCCGCAGGGATTCCGCCGCCGCGAGTTGCAGCAAGCGATCGACGGCCAGCTTGAAATAGGCGGACGAACCCGCTTTGGCTTGCCTGCCGGCCCAGTGTTCGGCCTCATGCCACAGCGTCTCGGCGCGGGCGTCGCTGATGCCGGCCTTGCGCGCCAGCCAGGGCAGGATCTTGGGTGTCTTCGGTATTGTTTTCATGATGGTCTCCGTGGGGTCAGGCCTTCCCGGTCTTGTGAACCGGGGAAGCCTGACTTGCACACAATGTGTTGCATTGCAGCATGATGGATTCTACCGGTTTGATATGGGCGGAACACTCTAAGTTCAAGGATTTCTGCTGCATTGCAATAATCTGTCGCTTTCCCGCGAACCAGCTTCGCGGCCTAGTGGTTAGCGCTTACTGCGGGCGGCCTTCCCTGCCCGGTCGATATAATTGCCGTTCCGCCCGCCGGCCCAGCCAATGAACCCACTGCTCGAGCACCTCAACGCCCCGCAGCTCGCCGCCGTCACCCTGCCGCCGCAACACGCCCTGATCCTCGCCGGCGCCGGCTCCGGCAAGACCCGCGTCCTGACCACGCGCATCGCCTGGCTGATCTCCACCGGCCAGGTTGCGCCGCCGGGCATCCTCGCCGTGACCTTTACCAACAAGGCTGCCAAGGAAATGCTGACCCGGCTGGCCGCCATGTTGCCGATCAACGTCAAGGGCATGTGGATCGGTACCTTCCACGGCCTGTGCAACCGGCTGCTGCGCGCCCACCACCGCGATGCCGGCCTGCCGCAGCTGTTCCAGATCCTCGATTCCGGCGACCAGCAGGCGGCGGTCAAGCGCCTGCTGAAAACGCTCAACGTCGATGACGAGAAGTACCCGCCGCGCGAGCTGTGCCATTTCATAAACGCGCAGAAGGAGCAGGGCCTGCGCCCCGCCGCCGTCGAGGCCTGGGACGACTGGGCGAGGAAGCGGGTCGAACTCTACGAGGCCTACGAGGCCCAGTGCCAGCGCGAAGGCGTGGTCGATTTCGCCGAGCTGCTGCTGCGCTGCTACGAACTGCTGGAGCGCAACGAACCCCTGCGGCGGCACTACCAGGACCGTTTCCGCCATGTGCTGGTGGATGAATTCCAGGACACCAACAAGCTCCAGTACAAGTGGCTTTGCCTGCTCGCTGGGCGCGATCCGGCAAAGCCTGGTTCCATGGTGAGCAATCCCCCCGTTCCACTGCCCGCTTTGCACAGCGGGCCGGCTCCGACGGCGCAGGACAGCGTCCTGCGAAACCCCGTCTCCGCCCCCCTTTCCGAGAAAGGGGGCGACTATTCAGGGGCGCCTGCGGCGCCTAGGGGTGCGTGCATGTTCTGCGTCGGCGACGACGATCAGAGCATCTACGCCTTCCGCGGCGCCGACGTCGGCAACATGCGCGACTTCGAGCGCGAATTCCATGTCACGAACCTGATCCGCCTCGAGCAGAACTACCGCTCGCACGGCAATATCCTCGACGCCGCCAACGCCATCATCAAGAACAATCCGCAGCGCCTGGGCAAGAACCTGTGGACCGAGGCCGGCGCCGGCGAGCCGATCCGGGTGCACGAATCCTACGGCGAGGGCGACGAGGCGCGCTTCATCGTCGAGGAGGTCAAGGCGCTGTCGCGCGACGGCCATGCCCGCGCCGAGATTGCCCTGCTCTACCGCAGCAACGCCCAAAGCCGCGCGCTGGAACACGCCCTGTTCAACGCCGGCCTGCCCTACCGCGTGTACGGCGGCCTGCGCTTCTTCGAGCGCGCCGAAATCAAGCACGCGCTGGCCTACCTGCGCCTGATCGCCAACGCCGACGACGACACGGCGTTTTCGCGCGTGGTGAATTTCCCCACCCGCGGCATCGGCGCGCGCAGCCTGGAAAACCTGCAGGACGCCGCCAAGGCGCAGGGCAGCAGCCTGCACGCCGCGATCCCGCGCGTGTCCGGCGCCGGCGGGGTCAAGCTGGCCGCCTTTGCCGACCTCATCATCCGGTTGCGCGAGGCCGCCCATCTGCCGCTGCCCGAACTGGTCGAGCACGTGCTCGACCTCTCGGGCCTGAGCGAACACTACCGCAACGAGAAGGAAGGCCAGGAGCGCCTGGCCAACCTCGACGAACTGGTCAATGCGGCCGCCAGCTTCGTCGCCGAGGAGGGCACGGTCGGTGCCGAAGGCGAAGAAACGGGAGAACTGCGGGCCGACCTGGTCGCCTTCCTCGCCCACGCCTCGCTCGAAGCCGGCGAGCACCAGGCCGGCGAGGGCGACGACGCCCTGCAACTGATGACGGTGCATTCGGCCAAGGGGCTGGAATTCAACATCGTCTTCATCTGCGGCCTGGAAGAGGGTCTGTTCCCCCACGAGAACTCGCTGCTGGAAGACAAGGGTCTGGAAGAGGAACGGCGCCTGATGTACGTCGCCGTCACCCGCGCGCGCCAGCGGCTCTACCTCTGCTTCGCCCAGACCCGCATGCTGCACGGCCAGACGCGCTACAACCTGCCCTCGCGCTTCCTTGAGGAGATCCCGGAGGATCTGGTCAAGTGGCTGACACCGCGCGCCGGCAAGAACGGCTACCAGGTCGCGGATTCCGCCGCCTTTGCCTATGGTGCCACGCCGGCTTTCGCGGCGACGCCGCGCCGCAGCGATTCACAACGCGGCGGCGGCTTCCGCGTCGGCCAGAGCGTGACGCACCCCAAGTTCGGCCTCGGTGTCATCATCAATGCCGAAGGCGGCGGCAACGACGCGCGGGTGCAGGTCAATTTCGGCGCCGCCGGCATCAAATGGCTGGCGCTTTCCGTCGCCAAACTGGAGGCAGCCTGATGAATTCGATCCAAGCCAATGGCATCACCATCCGCTACGAAGTCCAGGGCAGCGGCCCCTGGGTCACCTTGTCGCATTCCCTGAGCTGCGACCTGACGATGTGGGACGCGCTCGCCGTGGCGCTGGCGCCGACTTTCACGGTGCTGCGCTACGACACGCGCGGCCACGGCGGAACGAGTTTGCCAACTGCGGCGCCGCAAGGCCCCTACAGCTTCGACCAGCTGGTCGGTGATGTCGTCGGCCTTCTCGACGCGCTGAAGATCGGGCGCACGCATTTCGTCGGCCTGTCGATGGGCGGCATGATCGGCCAGCATCTCGCCCTGGCCCACCCGGGGCGGCTGGACAAGCTGGTGATCGCCAACTCCACCAGCCGCATTCCGCCCGAGGCCGGGCCGCTGTGGGACGAACGCATGGCCATCGCCCGCAGCCAGGGTTGCGCGGGCCTGGTCGAGGGCACGCTGGGGCGCTGGTTCACGCCCGGCTTTCGGGCTGCCCAGCCGGCGGAAACCGCGCGCATCGGGGCTTTGATCGCGGCCACGCCGCCGGAGGGCTACATCGGCTGCGCCGGCGCCATTCGCGCCCTCGACATCACCGCCAGGATCGATGCCATCCGCGCGCCGACGCTGGTCATCGCCGGCGCCGACGACCCGGGCACGCCGCCGGCGATGAGCGAAGTCATCGTATCGGCTATTCCCGGGGCACGCCTCGAAGTCATTCCGTCGGCATCGCATCTGTCCTGTATCGAACAGCCGCACACCTTCAACCGGCTCGTCGCCGCTTTCCTGAAAGGCTGAACATGGATCTTGGAATCAAGGGCAAGTCCGCACTGGTCTGCGCCTCGAGCAAGGGCCTCGGGCGCGGTTGCGCCTTCGCCCTGGCGCGTGAGGGCGTGGATGTCACCCTCGTGGCACGCGGCGCCGAGGCGCTGGAAAGGACGGCCGCGGAGATCCGTGCCGCCACCGGCGTCACGGTCACCACGGTAGCCGCCGACATCGTCAGCGCTGCCGGCCGCGCCGCCGCGCTGGCGGCCTGCCCGCAGCCCGACATCCTGGTCAACAACGCCGGCGGCCCGCCGCCCGGGGATTTCCGCAACTGGACACGCGAGGACTGGCTTGCCGCGCTCGATGCCAACATGCTGGCGCCGATCGAGCTGATCAAGGCGACGCTCGACCCCATGATCGCGAAGAAGTTCGGCCGCATCGTGAACATCACCTCGGGCGCGGTGAAAATGCCGATCGACGTGCTCGGGCTGTCGAATGGCGCGCGCTCGGGACTCACGGGTTTCGTCGCCGGGCTCGCACGCAAGACCGTGGCGCACAACGTCACGATCAACAACCTCTTGCCGGGCTTTTTCGACACCGACCGCATCGCCACGGTGATCGGCGGCCAGGCCAAGGCGCGCGGCCTGCCTTACGAGCAGGTGCTGGCCGAGCGGGTGGCGACGATCCCGGCCGGGCGCATCGGCAATCCCGAGGAGTTCGGCGCCGCCTGCGCCTGGCTGTGCTCGGCCCAGGCCGGTTTCATCACCGGTCAGAACTGGCTGCTCGACGGCGGCGCCTACCCGGGGACGTTCTGAAACCCGCGCCCACCATCCGAATGGAGCAAGCGATGTCCGCAGCAAGCGAAGCCGTCGATCCCGGCGGCCTGATCGAGTATTCCGTGGTCTACACCGACCGCGCCCTGAACCACATGTCGCAGGCCTTCCAGGGCGTGATGCGCGACATCTCGGCGATCCTGAAGCGGGCCTACGCGGCCGATGCCGTCGCCGTGATTCCCGGCGGCGGCACCTATGCCATGGAAGCCGTGGCGCGCCAGTTTGCCGGCGGCGCCGACTGCCTGGTGCTGCGCAACGGCTGGTTCAGCTTCCGCTGGTCGCAGATCCTCGACATGGGGCGCATCGCCGCCGGCTGCACGGTGCTCAAGGCGCGGCCCACCGGCGACGGCACGCAAGCCCCCTGGGCCCCGGCGCCGATCGACGAGGTGGTCGCCGCGATCCGCGGGCAGAAGCCCGCCGTGGTCTTCGCCCCGCACGTCGAGACCGCCTCGGGCATCCTTCTGCCCGACGAATACCTGATGGCCGTGGCCGCCGCGACGCGCGAGGCCGGCGGCCTCTTCGTGCTCGATTGCATCGCCTCCGGCGCACTTTGGGTGGATATGCGCGCGATCGGCGTCGACGTGCTGATCAGCGCCCCGCAGAAGGGCTGGAGCGGACCGTCCTGCGCCGGGCTGGTGATGCTGGGCGCACGCGCCCTGGCGCGGCTGGGCGAAACGACCGGCAGCAGCTTTGCCTGCGACCTCAAGAAGTGGCGCCAGATCATGGAGACCTACGAAACCGGCGGCCATGCCTACCACGCGACGATGCCCACCGACGCCCTGCGCCGGGTGCGCGATGCGATGCGCGAGACCGAGGCCTTCGGTTTCGCGCTGGCACGCGAGCGCCAATGGCTGCTCGGTCGCCGGGTGCGCGAACTGCTGCCGGCACGCGGCTTCCCCAGCGTCGCCGCCGCCGGCTTCGAAGCCCCCGGCGTGGTGGTCAGCCACACCACGGACCCCGAGATCCAGTCGGTGAAGAAGTTCGTCGCCCAGGGTTTCCAGCTCGCCGCCGGCGTGCCGCTGCAATGCGACGAGCCCGCCGACTTTCGCAGCTTCCGCATCGGCCTCTTCGGCCTCGACAAGCTGGGCGACGTCGATCGCACCGTGTCCCGCCTCGCCGAGGTCTTCGACCGTATCGCCTGAGCGCGGCACGGCGCCCGCCATGATTCCCGCCGGCCGCCGCTTGCTGCTGCAGGCACTCGGCGTGGTCCTCGTCGGCCTCGCCGGCCGCGCCCTGATCGACAAGCTGCTGGCACTGCGTGGCGGCGCCGAACTCGTGGCGCACTGGGCGCAACTGGCGAGCCTCTCCGACATCATCTCCGGGGTCACCCTGGCGGGAATAGGCGTCGGCCTCACCGGCCGCGTCGCCGGCGCGTCGCCGTCCCACCAGCGCCGACTCCTGGGTGAGGGCTTGCGCTTCGGCCTCCTGCTCTCGGGCGCCTGCCTGCTGCTCGGCGCCCTCCTCGTCGGCAGCGGACGGCTCGGCACGCTGCCCGGACCGCAAGGCGAACTGGCACTGCCGGCGCTCGCGGCCGGCTGGCTTACCGTGGCACCGGGCATTCTTTCCGGCTGGCTGCTGGGGCGCGGCCAGCCGGGCCGCGCCATGCTGCTCGCCGCCGCCACCCTGGCGCTGCCGGTGCTGGCGCTGGCATTGGCGCCCCGCGGCAACGAACTCGCGGCACTGCTGGCCGCCCAGGCCATCGTCGGCATCGGCCTCAGCGCCCACCTGCTGCGCGACGGCAATTCCTGGGCCGCGCTGTTCCAGCCCGGCCATGAACTGCGCCCCTTCA
>JALHNN010000023.1 GCA_022843505.1 Sulfuritalea sp. | reverse complement strand
GGCCGGCATGGCCGGGGCCCTGCTGGCCCAGGGCTGGCCGGCGGATGCCGCGCTTTGCGGCGCCGTCCACATCCACGGCATGGCCGCCGACCTGCTCGCCGCCGCTGGCGACGGCCCCATCGGCATCGCCGCCGGCGAACTGATACCCGCCGCACGCGGGATACTGAATCGACTGATCGCGGCGCATGCCTGACCGGCGCAAGGTCGGCCTCGCGGTGCTGCTGATGGTCGGCGCCACGCTGTGCTTCGCCGCGCTCGATGCGACGTCCAAGTACCTGTCGCGCACCTACCCGATCCCGATGATGGTCTGGGGCCGCTACACCTTCCATTGCCTGATGATGCTGATCTTCCTCGCGCCGTCGATGCGCTTCGAACTGATCGCCACCACGCGCCCGGTGGCCCAGGTCGCGCGCGCCCTGATGCTGGTCGGCACCACGGGCTTTTCGATGGCCGGCTTCTCGCTGATGCCGCTGGCGGAAAGCACGGCCTTCCTCTTCGTCACGCCGCTGGTCGTCGTCATCCTTTCGCACTGGCTGCTCAAGGAGTCGATCACGCGCGGCCACTGGATCGCCGTGATCGCCGGCTTCGGCGGTGCCCTGCTGATCGCCCGCCCCGGCGGCGCGCTCAATGTGGAAGGCATCATCTGGATGTCGCTCGCCGCCGCCTGCTACGCCGTGTACCAGATCCAGACGCGCCAGCTCTCGCCCACCGAAAACACGCTGACCATGCTGTTCTACACGGCGCTGATCGGCACCGTCTCGATGACCCTGGCGGCGCCGCTGTACTGGGGCGGTCCGACGCCGGGCTGGGCCGACGCCGCGCTGATCGCCTCGCTCGGCATCTACGGCGGCACCGGCCACCTGATGCTGACCCGGGCCTTCCGCTATGCCGCGGCCTCCTTCCTCTCGCCCTTCCTCTACGGCCAGCTGATCTGGGCCGGCCTGCTCGGCTGGGTGTTCTACGACCATCTGCCCGACCTGATCTCGATCGGCGGCATGGTGGTGATCGCCGGCAGCAGCCTGTCGATCGCCCTTGGTGAACGCTTGCGCCGCCGCGCCTGATGCAGTAAAAGTAGCCGCACAGTAGTCGCACCACCGCAGCGTCCACCGGGAGGCCGTCCATGTTGCAGAAGCTCGACAGCATCGTTCCGCAGCGCTACCACGCCTGGGCGGCCTGCATCCTCCTCGCCGCCGCCTGCCTGGCCCTGACCGCCGTATCGACACTCTGGCTGTGGCCCGGCCTGGTCTTCGGCGCGCTGGCCCTGGTCGGCCTCGTCGACTTCCTCCAGCCGCGCCAGGCGATCCGCCGCAACTACCCGGTGCTGGCCCACTTCCGTTTCTTCTTCGAATACATCCGCCCCGAGATCCGCCAGTACTTCATCGAGGCCGACTCCGAGGAGTTGCCCTTCTCGCGCGCCCAGCGCTCCATCGTCTACCAGCGCTCCAAGCAGGCCCTGGACAAGCGCCCCTTCGGCACCCAGCTCAACCTCTACGAGCCGCACTACGAGTGGGTCAACCACTCGATCGCGCCGGTGCACAACGAGAACCACGACTTCCGCATCGATGTCGGCAGTCCCGCCTGCGGCAAGCCTTACTCCGCCAGCGTGTTCAACATCTCGGCCATGAGCTTTGGCGCCCTCTCGGCGAATGCCATCCTCGCGCTCAACGAGGGGGCGCGGCGCGGGCATTTCTTCCACGACACGGGCGAGGGCTCGATCTCGCGCTACCACCGGCAGAACGGCGGCGACCTGGTCTGGGAGATCGGCAGCGGCTACTTCGGCTGCCGCGACGCCAGCGGCAAATTCGACGGCGCGCGCTTCGCCGAGAACGCCAGCCTCGAGCAGGTCAAGATGATCGAGATCAAGCTCTCGCAGGGCGCCAAGCCCGGCCACGGCGGCGTCCTGCCCGGCGCCAAGGTCTCCGCGGAGATCGCCGAGGCGCGCGGCGTGCCCGTCGGCGTCGATTGCATTTCACCGCCGCGCCACTCGGCCTTCGCCACCCCGCTCGAGCTGCTCGACTTCATCGCCCGCCTGCGCGAACTCTCGGGCGGCAAGCCGGTCGGCTTCAAGCTCGCCATCGGCCACCCCTGGGAATGGTTCGCCATCGTCAAGGCCATGCTCAAGACCGGCATCGTTCCCGACTTCATCGTCGTCGACGGCGGCGAAGGCGGCACCGGCGCGGCGCCGCTGGAATTCACCGACCATGTCGGCGCCCCGCTGCGCGAGGGCCTCATGCTGGTGCACAACACCCTGGTCGGCACCAACCTGCGGCAGCAGGTGCACATCGGCGCCTCGGGCAAGATCGTCACCGCCTTCGACATCGCGCGCACCCTCGCCACCGGCGCCGACTGGTGCAATTCGGCGCGCGGCTTCATGTTCGCCCTCGGCTGCCTGCAGGCCCAGACCTGCCATACCGGCCACTGCCCGACCGGCGTGACGACCCAGGACCCGCTGCGCGCACGCGCCCTGGACGTCGGCGACAAGTCGACGCGGGTGCACCAGTTTCACCGCAACACCCTGATCGCGCTGAAGGAGATGCTCGGTGCGGCCGGCCTCTCGCATCCCGGCCAGCTCGGACCGGAACACGTGATCCGCCGCGTCTCCGCCACCGAGGTGCGCTCGCTGGCTGCCCTGCACCATTGGGCGCGCCCCGGCGAGTTGCTCGCCGGCGTACCCGATCATCCGGTATTCAAGGTGTTCTGGGACGTCGCCCGCGCCGAAAGCTTCGAGGCGCCGGCCACCACGCTGAGCCTGCGCGGATCGAAGCTGCACTAGAATCGCGGGCTCGCGCATCCGATCCTGCCCATCATGGAATTTCCGCTCCAACTCGCTGCCGAAGTGCAGCGCAACGTGCTTGCCGCGCTCGCCGAAGACATCGGCGGCGGCGACCTGACCGCCCTGCTGAGCCCAGGCGACAAGCGCTCGCTGGGCACCGTCGTCAGCCGCGAGGATGCGGTGCTGGCCGGCACCGCGTGGTTCGACTCCTGCTTTCGCCGGCTCGACGCCCTGACCGAGATCCGCTGGAACCTGCGCGACGGCGACACGATCCCCGCCGGCGAGGTGGTATGCGAGATCGAGGCCAATACCCGCGCACTGCTCACCGCCGAGCGCGCGGCGCTGAACTTCCTGCAGCTGCTCTCGGCCACCGCCACGGTAACCCGGCTCCATGTCGATGCCATCGCCGGCACCAGCGCCCGCATCGTCGACACCCGCAAGACCCTGCCCGGCCTGCGGCTGGCGCAGAAGTACGCCGTCACCTGCGGCGGCGGAGCCAACCACCGGCTCGGCCTTTATGACGGTATCCTGATCAAGGAAAACCACATCCTCGCCGCCGGCGGTGTCACCGCGGCGCTGGAGCAGGCGCGCGCCATCGGACGCGATGATGTCTTCATCCAGATCGAGGTGGAAACCCTGGAGCAGCTGGCCGAGGCGCTCGATGCCGGAGCAAGGATGATCCTGCTCGACAACATGGATCTCCACCAGATGCGCCAGGCCGTCGGCCTCACCGCCGGCCGCGCGGAACTCGAAGCCTCGGGCGGCGTCAGCCTGGAAACCGTGCGCGCCATCGCCGAAACCGGGGTCGACCGGATCTCCATCGGCGGCCTGACCAAGAACGTGCGCGCAGTCGACCTGTCACTGCGGCACAGCGAGGGCTGATCCGCTATAATGCGCGCCCTGCCGCAGCCTGCGCTGTGTCGGGAATCCGCGGAGAGGTGGATGAGTGGTTTAAGTCGCACGCCTGGAAAGCGTGTTTAGGATAATATCCTAACGAGGGTTCGAATCCCTCCCTCTCCGCCACCCTTGCAACCACCTGATTTCAATTGAATAAATCAGCCCTGTTGCAGCGGGTGCCGGACAAGAAGCGCGCCACCTTTCTGTGTGCGCTACAAGCTTTGTCCCGCTAGCGGCACTGACCGCTTCACCACCCGGAATCCGTCGCGGCTCAACGGTCGGTGACGACCTTATCCACGGTGCCGCCACATTGAAGGAAGCAGCCGCGGTAGTTTCCCTCGCAGGGTCCTACAGCTTCCGCTGCCCAGCAGTGAGGCCGGTTCAATTCGCAGATCCGTTTCTTGTCGGCGCTGTCGGCGTCGGCCAGGCACAGGTGTACCGTGCTTTCCGCCCGGCGTTCGCAGGCATCCAGCGCAATGCGCACACGCCGCAATTCGTTGCCGCGGCAACTTTCCATGATCGCGGCGCACTGCGTGACACAGGCCCTGCCGGCATCGGTGGCCGGTGCCTGCATTTCGAAGCGCACCGTTTCGCATCCGGCCGTGAGCAGCAGGCTTGTCGCCGCCAGTAGCACTGCCGTCCATCGCCGTTGCGCTTTCAAAGTTCCGCTCCCAAGGTGTCTGGCCCAGTCTGCGCGAGTTGGCGCGTGGCGGTACGTGCGCCAGGGCACATACCGGTCGGAACGGCTGACGACCACCGTTCTGGGGCAGGCCGGCGCCAGCGCCGTCGGCCGGGGATGACAAGCCCCGCAGCGTGGCGATTTCGTCGAGCAGGTCGAGGCTGGGGCGACGCCGGGCGGATTGATTCCGCGTCGCGCACCAGACGCTGAGCCTGGCGCGAGCGGCACAGCGCCGTCTAAGCATTAGTCGGGCGGCGTATCCCCGAGCGGTTGGCGGACATGGTCCAGCTTTCCGGATTCGTCGCGTCGCGCGCGAGCATCGACAGGGCTGTCAAGCTCGCCAAGGCGGTCAAGGGCGTTACGTCGGTAAAGAACGATATGATTGTCAAAGGCACGCAGTAAGTCCCATCGCTGCCGGGCCCCGGATGCTGTTTGAGCCGGGGTTCGCGCGGCTTTTTGCGCACGCAACGCTCGGCGGCGGCAAATCCTTCGGCCCCGACCGGCCGCTCAATCGACCGAAGGCAAGCGACATGAAATCGATCAAGCGCATCCTTGCCGCACTCGCCGTGCTGATTGCACTTGCCGCGGCGTTGCCGCTGTTCATCACGCTTGACGACTACCTCCCGCGCATTGAGAAGGAGGCCACAGAGCGCCTCGGCCAGCCGGTCTCGATCAAGAGCATCCGTTTTGCCGCCCTGCCCTGGCCGCATCTCACGGTGGCGGGAATACGCATCGGTCAGGCCGACGAACTGACGCTGGAAACGCTCACCGTGACCCCCGCGCTGCTTTCGTTGCTGCAAGCGACTCCCGTCCTCAGCCGCATCGAGGTCGATTCCCTGCTGGTGACGCGCAAAGGGCTCGATGCAATCCTTGCATTGGCTGCGGCCGATGCCGGCAAGCCGGCGCAGCCGCAGGCCGCGCGCGTCGAACGGATCAATCTCCGGAGCCTCGTGCTCCGGCTCGAAAAGACGGACTTCGGTCCCTTCGACGTGCAGTTGCAGCTCGACGATCGCGGCAGGCCGACGGACCTTTCGCTCGCCAGTCGCGACGGCAAGCTCAAGGCGCGGGTCAGGCCCGACCAGGCGAAATACCTGATCGATGTCCGGGCCGCTGCATGGACAGTGCCGGCCGGACCGGCGCTGGTGTTCGACGAGTTGCAGATCCGCGGCGTGGCGACTTACACCGATGCCCGCCTCGACGAGATCAGCGCCCGCCTGTATGGCGGCACGGTACTCGGAAAGATGCATTTCGGCTGGGACAAGGGGCTGCGCATCGACGGCAGGCTGGAAATCAGCGACCTCGAATTGCGCCAAGTGACTCCCCTGCTGTCCCCGGGTACCCGGATCGGCGGCAAGCTCGACGCCAAACCGGTGTTTAGCGCGGCAGCGCCGAAGGCAGACCGTCTGGCGCATGCCCTGCGGCTGGAAACCGATTTCAAGGTGCGCGACGGTATCCTGCACGGTGTGGACATCAAGCAGGCCGCGAGCCAACTGGTGAAGAAAGCGGCCACGGGCGGCGAAACCCGCTTCGATCATCTGTCGGGGCACCTGCTGGTGCTGCAGGGCAGTCGCCACCTGACGCAGCTCAAGATCGCCTCGGGCGTGCTGGCAGCCGACGGCAAAGTCAGCATCACGCCGCAGAAGGCACTGAGCGGCCGCATCAATGCCCAACTCAATCTGGCCGGCGTCGGCGCCAACGTCCCGCTCAACGTTAGCGGCACGCTGGACTCGCCGCTGCTCTATCCGACGGGTGGCACCGTCGCCGGCGCGGCTGTCGGCACCGCCATCCTGGGCCCGGGCTTCGGCACCTCGGTCGGTGCCAAAGTCGGCGGCTGGGCCGAAGGCCTGTTCGAATCGAAGCCGGCGACGGCACCTAAGCGCTAGGGCACATCCGGCGAGTCACTTTTTGGCGCGCGGCGGGATGTCGCTCGCCTTGATCCCGGCATCGGACCTTGCCCGACGCGCCAGCGAGATGCAGTTGCTTTCCCTGGCCGTTCCGAAATCAAGCAACGGTATCAGTACGGTGCTGAGCGACGAGCAGGGCCGCTTCCTGGGCCATGACCCGCGCTAGCAGTTGCAATGCCGCGTCGCGTTGTAACCGACATGCCCGATCCTCCGTGCAATGGCGTGCCGCCGCCAGGAGCCACAGGATGCAGGCGGCGAAGATCGCCGTCGGTTCGATAGCGCACACTGGGGCCGATCCAGGCGCCAAACCGGCCGGGCATCTGTTCTGCGGAAACTACGGATTTACGGCAACCCCGCTTTCTGCGACCCTCCACCTCCAAAGAGCCATTCATCCGTAAAAAATGAGCACCACGAAATTGGCCAATCCGACGGGAACCGTGTATCTGGTTGATGACGACCCGGCGATACTCCGAATGCTGCAGGCACTGGTTGCCAGCATCGGCGTCGGCGCGCAGGCATTCTCGACAGCCAGGGAATTTCTTGCGGCGTACCGGCCCCTGCCCTGCGCCTGCGTCCTGTCCGACGTCCGCATGCCTGACATCGACGGGCTGAAGCTGCAGAGCGAACTGACGACCAGGGATGCCGCGCCCCCGATCATCTTCATTACGGGCTTTGCCGAAGTAAGCATCGCGGTGGAAGCCATGAAGCGGGGTGCGTTCGATTTCGTCGAAAAGCCCTTCAGCGCGCAACAACTGCTGGGAAAGATCCAGCTGGCGCTGGAACGCAGCCGGATCCAATACGCCGAGTGGGCCGCAAGGCAGGCATCTGAAGCCCGCCTGGCCTTGCTAACGCCGCGCGAGCGCAGCGTGGTGGCCTACGTGAAGTCCGGCAAATCGAGCCGCAAGACCGCGGAGTTGCTGAACATCAGTTCCCGCACGGTGGAGAACCACCGCACCCGCATCATGCAGAAACTGCATGTCGAATCGACGGTGGAACTGGTGAATCTGTTCCGCTAGCCGGTCACGCCTCGATCCGGCCCGACCGCCCGGGGCAGGTACTCGGCGGCAATATCCTCGTAAACCTTGACCGGTACCGGCTTGACCAGATAGCGGCGAATGCCGATCCGGCGGGCAATATCCATATCCACGTCGCTGCCGCAACCCGTGTTCAGGACGATGGGCAGATCGGGTCGGCGGGCGAGCACGGCCCGGCTCAGGTCGGCACCGGTCATTTCCGGCATGGCCTGATCGGTGATCAGCAAATCGACGCCATCCGGATCTTCCTCGAACACGGACAAGGCGGCGCGGGCGCTGGTCAGGCCGGTGACCCGGCAGCCGAGATAGCTGAAAAGCACGGTCAAGTACTCGACGATGACGGCCTCGTCATCCACCACCATGATGTGCCCGCGAGCCAGCCGCGTTCCGCCGGCCGCTTCGACCTCGGGGGGGGCACTCCGGCTCCGCGCCGCCTGCGCCGGCAGGTAGATGCGGAATTCCGTCCCCTGGTTGCGCTTGGTTCGCACTTCGATATGGCCGCCGGCCGAATGGACGATACCGTGCAGCACGGACAGCCCGAGGCCGCTGCCCCGGCCGACCTCCTTGGTCGTGAAGAACGGGTCGAAGATCCTGGGCAGGATGTCCTCGGGTATCCCGGACCCGCTGTCGAGCACGGAGACCAGTACATGGGAGCCGCTGAATTCGCGATGGCAGGCGTCGCAGAGCAGCGCGTCGCCGGCCGCCAGGGACTCGACCCGGACGCGGATCGAACCCAGCCCGGCGATGGCATCGCGCGCATTGACCACCAGGTTCGTCAGGATCTGATGCAGCTGCACCGGACTGACCAGCACGTCCGGCAGGGCATCCGCGATCTCGGAATCCATCGAAATCGATGTCGGAATCGTCGCGCGCAGCATCTGCATGACTTCCGCGACGATGGGCGCCACGCCGATGGTTTCGCTTGCGGTCGCGCTTTTCTGGCTGAAGGTGAGCAACTGTGCGATCAGTTCCTTGGCGCGGATGCCGGACTGCAGGATCTCCTGGAGATAGCTGGCCAGGCTGTCGTTCTGGCGAAGCTCGGGCGACATCTGCAGGAGCTCCGCATAGCCGAGGATGGAGGCAAGGATATTGTTGAAATAGTGGGCCACACCGCCCGTCAGGTGGCCGACCGCTTCCATCTTCTGCGCTTGCCACAGCTGCGCCTGGAGGGCCTTCTGCTCCTGCTCCCGGTTGATGCGCTCCGTAATGTCGCGGCGTATGCCGAGAACCCCGAAAACCCGGCCCGAAGCATCGTACAGCGGGCACTTGAAGCTATCGAAGTATCTGCTTTTGCCGTTCTGGAAATACAAACGGTCGCAGGGATTGTGTATCGTTTCTCCCCGGAATACCGCATCGTCGTCGCTGCGGAAGTTCCGCATGCCGTCGCCTTCATGGCGATCGATCAGCTCCAGAGGCAGGTAATCGCTGTCCTGGCTGCCGATCATGGCCTCCGGCGCCTGCTCCAAGGCGCTGGCAATGCTCCGGTTGGCCAGCAGGAAGCGGTGCTCGGTATCCTTCACATAGATCCAGTCCGGGCTCGCGTCGATCACGTTCTGCAGGAGCGCCCTGGACGCCTGCAGTGCCTCCGCGGATCGCTTGCGCTCGGTGATGTCTTCCTTGATCGCCAGATAATGGGTGATCTGCCCATCGGCCTGGCAGATCGGTGAAATGACTGCGAACTCGATGTATTCACTGCCGTCCCTGCGCCGGTTGTAGAACTCGCCCTGCCAAGTCCTTCCCTGCGTCAGCGCCTCCCAGAGCGAGGCGTAGCTCTCTGCCGGCGTCCTGCCGGAATGCAGGATGCGCGGGTTCTGGCCGATCACCTCGTCGCGGCTGTACCCGGTGGCGAGCAGGAAGGCTTGATTCACATACTCGATTTCAGCGTCGAGATTGGTGATCACGATGCTCTCGGGGCTCTGCTCCACAGCCTGGGAGAGCATCCTGATCTGGCGGGCAGCCGCCTCGCGCGCGGAGACGTCGCGCAGGGTCCCGGTAAAGAAATGACGATCCCCGTCGTCCCAATTCGCCAGCGACAACTCCATCTCGAATTCGGTTCCGTCCTTGCGCAGGCCCGCCACTGCCAGAAGCTTTTCATCGACGACCGGGGCTTCTCCTGCCAGTGCCCGGCGCATGCCATTGAGGTGTCGATCGCGAAATCGCTCAGGCATAAGAAGCATGAGCGGTTGACCCCTGACTTCCGCCTCGGTGTAGCCGAAGATCCTTTCGGCGCCCTGGTTCCAGCCGACGATATTGCCGTCACTGTCTGCGGTGACGATGGCATCGTGGGCCGACTGGACCGCCGAACGGTGGTGCGTCTCGCTGCGGACAAGTGCGCGCGTGGCCTTCTGGCGCTGGACTTCGGAAGAATTCAGGCGCAGCATCGCCAGCAGGAAGACCAGAATGCTCAGCAGAGTGGTGCCGAAAACGATCGCGGAGGAAATGTCGTTGGCGCTGTCGGTTTGGGCCTGCAGGGCCTCGATGTGCCGGCGATGCCTGTCTTGAAGCTCTCGTATCCCGCCGAGCAGGGATTCCAGCTCGTCGGCCGCCTGGTCCGCCATTCTGCGGCGGGAGACACTGCCGGTGTTTGCCTGCCCTGCCTCGGCGATCCGCGCTTGCCAATCGCCCCGCCGCGCCAGCAGTTCCTCGAGGTCGGACAGATGACCCGATTCATCCGGGCTGCCGCTGTCCGCCACCGACTTGCGAAGTGAGGACAAATGCCCGGCGATGGCCGCAATCGATGCCTGATAGGCGTGCAGATAGCGCATTTCGCCGCCAAGCAGGTAAGCGCGCAGGTCCCCGCTGGCCTGGCCTATGTGTGCCTTGACGAGGTCGGTCTGATCATGGATGCGCTCGGACTGGACTATCGCGCTGCCCGATTGCTGCAGAGCGTATTGGGTGCGGCTCAGTGTCAGTCCGGCGACCACCAGGGCCAGCAGCCCCAGGGCAAACAGCGACGTGACCCCGGCACCAATCGACCACATGCCGGGATTCGATCGCCAGGCCAGAGCGGCGCTGGCGGCGCCAAGGAAGGAAAACAACAGGGACGCATACACCGACATCGGCGTCATGCCGAACCAGCCGAAGGCACCCAATTGCGGTGTCAGGTGGGATAGCATCGCTGCCAGCGAGAGGGCGGTCACGATCAAGCCGATGACTATGCTGGACACGGCAATGGCGCGCCCTGGCCCGGTCCAATGGTGGGTCACCAGGGAGATCGCCAGAAGCAGAAAGCACAGGGCCGACTCCGGAGCCATGCGCCCGGGGTGAGAGGTGGCGACCGCGCCGGCCGGCTCGGGAAAGAGCCACTCGTCGATACCCGGATTCCAGCCGGACAGGTACTCCGCCAGCGTCACTGACCCGATCAGTCCGACCACCCACGCGCACGCATGGCCGACACGGGCCGGCACACCACTCGTTCGGAGATCGACCGCCGCCGGGCAACGGGCCGCGAAAAAAATGGCAACACCGATCAGGACGAAGCACAGCGCCGTGTTCGGTTTCGCTGAAACCTCGAACGGCAGGGTCTTGAGGATTCCGATATCCAGAGCCCAGCCGACGAGCACCGCACCCCCGCCCGCGATCGCCAGCGCGCCGGCAGAGGCGACAAATGCGGTGACCCGGCTCGCGGCACCGGTCGTTTGCTCAGCAGTCATGTGAGGCCATGTGCATCCGAATCGCGGGTGACGAGTTGCATGGCGTTCCAATCTAATGCCTATCGGCGCGGGATACAAGGCGCCGGCCTGAGTAGAACCACCTGATCGGCCGAGCGGCAGCGTGGGTATTCCACCAGACGCACTGAGTATTTCTACTCTGAGCGAATCGGGCAAACCGGCAGATGATGGAAACCCTGCGGTCCTGGCCCTGATGCTTGCTGAGGAGATTTCGTGAACCGGTTGGATCTGCAAAAGCTCGCCCAGCAGTATTTCATCGCGGACGCCGGGCTGGGCTTGGCCAATCTTGTCAGGAAGATCCAGCTCGCCGAGGGCCATGCCGACTGCTTCTTGACCGACAAGAGCGACTGCGTGGAATGGAGATGCCGGTGGCGCATGGAGTGCCTTGCACCCGGTTCCGGGACCATGCGGGCCGCCGCAGCGACCCGGCCCGAGCGCTCGACCGGCAGTTCCGGCAATGATTGAAGAGGAAAACGCAATGGAAGATGCCACCGACTCGGCCGCCGCAGCCAACGCGATTGACCGACCCGCTACAGCGGCTCCGCTTGCAGGCGATGAAACTGTCGCCGGTCTCGACGGACAGGCCGACAAGCTCAACTACCTGATCGATCTGGTGGGCGAGCTGGTGATTGCGAGCGCCTCGGCAAGCCTGCTGGCCCATCGCAGCGGCCAGTCTGTGCTGGCCGAAGCCAACGCCGTGGTTTCCCATCTGGTGGAAAACATCCGTGACGCGGCGCTGCAGATGCGCATGGTGAAAATAGGCGAAACCTTCGAGCGCGTTCGTTCGGCCGCTTGTGAAGAGGCTGGGGAGCGCGCCCAGGACATCGAAGTCGTCCTGACGGGAGCCGACACCGAACTGGACAAGTCCGTCGTTGAAAAGGTCGCCGATCCGCTGCTGCAACTGGTCCGGAATGCCCTCGACCACGGCATCGAATCAGCCGACAGCCGCATCGCGGCAGGCAAGCCGGCCAAGGGGCGGATCGAGCTCCACGCCTTCCACGATTCGGCCAGCATCGTCATCGAGGTGGCCGACGATGGCGCCGGCCTGGACAGCGAAGCCATCGCGGCCGAGGCGATCGAAAAGGGTCTGCTGCAGGCCGGTCATTCGGAATCGGACGAGGACGTCCTCAAGCTGATCTTCGACGCCGGGTTTTCCGGCCAGGGGACCGGTCTGGCGGCATTGAAGCAGAACATCGCCGCGCTGCGGGGGACGCTCGGCGTCGATAGTACGCCGGGGGCGGGCTCGCGCTTCTCGATCCGCCTGCCGCTGACCCTGGCCATCATCGACGGCTTCCTCACCGGTGTTGCCAAGTCATCCTACGTGATCCCGCTCGATACGGTGGTCGAGTGCCTTGAGCTTGCCAATACCACCGCCGATCGCGACTACATCAACCTGCGCGGCGAAGTCCTGCCCTATGTCCGCTTGCGGGAACTGTTCGAAGTTCCGGGCGACCACCCGGCACGCGAGAACGTGGTGGTGGTGCAGTACGCCGGGCAAAAGGCCGGCATTGTCGTCGACCAGCTGCTGGGGGAATTCCAGACCGTGATCAAGCCCCTGGGAACGCTGTTCCGCCACATGCGCGGCATCGGCGGCTCGACCATCCTGGGCAGCGGCGAAGTCGCGCTGATCCTCGACGTGCAGGCGCTGGTCAGCCGCAGCGCGCGCCGTGAAGAACTGCAGGCCGAAGGCAATACCGGCGTGCATCGCCTTGAAATGCATTGAGTCAACGCCGTTTAACGGTTCCTAATCCGGATACGGCATAAGCCATCCTCCATCGTCACCACCAAGGAGTCATCCTCATGTTCCAGAACCTCAAGATCGGCACGCGCCTTGGCGGCGCTTTTGGACTCGTCGTCACAATTCTGATTTCCGTCATTGCCACGGCATATATCAACCTCGAGCGCTACGCCAAAGCCTCCGACATGAGTATTCATACCTATCAGGTGCTGGAAGAAACGGGGAATATCATCGGCAGTCTGGTCAATATTGAAACGGGCCAGCGTGGTTTTCTGGTGGCAGGAAAAGATGAGTTTCTCGGCCCATATACCGGCGGCAAGGAGCAATTCTTAAAGGCCCATGCCGCGGCCAAAAAGCTGACCTCAGACAACCCCGCCCAGCAAGCGCGCCTCGACAAACTCTTGGGCGCCTACCAGGCGTTTCTCAAAGAAGCCGTCGACACGAGTATCGCCATCCGTCGCGACGTCGGCAGCAATGTCGCACGATATAACGAGGTCATTGCCGTCGTCGGTAGTGGCAAAACGCACATGGACGCCATGCGGGTGATCGTTGCGGAGCTTGATAAAGCCGAGCGTGATCTTTTGGTCACTCGTGAAAAGGAAATGGACTCCCTGCATTCGCTGACCAACACCACCCTCATGTTCGGCGCGATCATCGGTTTTGTTCTGGCGGTGATGCTGGCGTTCTGGGTGACCCGCAGCATCACCCGTCCTGTCAATGAAGCGCTGGGCGTGACCCAGCGTCTGGCCGACGGCGACCTGACGGTACGCATCGACGACATCAGCAAGGACGAAATCGGCCAGATGCTGTCGGCGCAGCAGGGCCTGATTGCCAAGCTAAACCAGATCATCGGCGAAGTGAAGAGTGCCTCCGAAGCCCTGTCCAACGCCTCCGGCCAGGTCTCCGCCACGGCGCAGTCGCTGTCGCAGTCGTCCAGCGAGCAGGCGGCAAGCGTGGAAGAAACCACCGCCAGCATCGAGGAG
>JALHNN010000022.1:4985-13997 GCA_022843505.1 Sulfuritalea sp. | reverse complement strand
TCCGTGCCGGCAGGGCGGCGACGTACCTTCCCCGTCACCTTCAGCACGTACTCATTTCGCACGTCCTCGGCGATCTTGAACATTTCGGGGCGGTCCGGATCGCAAACAACCTGGGCCAGGCCTTCGCGGTCGCGCAGATCGATGAAGATCACGCCGCCGTGGTCGCGCCGGCGATGGCTCCAGCCGCAGAGGGTGACGACCTGATCGACATGGGAGGCATTCACCTCGCCGCAATAGTGAGTACGCATAGAATTCCCGTTTCGTGATTGCCCGCTGCGGGCCCTTACTGGTTTTGCGCGCGCCCTGCAGGGTTTCTCATGGGCGGGGCGACGACTCCCATGGAGACGATGTACTTGAGGGCCTCATCGACGTTCATGTCGAGTTCGATGACATCCTTGCGCCTGACAAAGAAGAAAAACCCGTTGACCGGGCTGGGCGTGGTCGGGATGAAGACGCCGACGTGCTCATCGGGCAGCATGTCGGACACGTCACGCGCCGGGTGTCCGGTCTGGAAAGCCACCGACCACGCCTCGGGGTGGGGATAGCGCACCAGCAGGACTTTGCGGAAGGCGACGCCGCTGCCCGAAAACAGGGTGTCGCTGACCTGCTTGACGCTGTAGTAGATCGACTTGACCACCGGAATCCGCGCCAGCACGCCTTCCCAGAAACGCACCAGTTTCTGGCCGACGATGTTGGTCGTCACCAGGCCGGTGAGAAACACGATCATCAGCGTCAGCAGGGCGCCGAGGCCGGGAATGTACATGCCCAGCACCTGCTCTGGATGTATCGCCCGCGGCAACAGGAGCAGGGACTGGTCCATCGAGCGGACGATCAGCGACAGCACCCAGGCGGTGATCGCCAACGGGACCCAGATCAGCAGGCCCGTGATGAAGTATTTCTTCAGTGCGGTCAAGATCAGGGATTGGCTGCGCAACTGCCGGTGCCGCCCTGGCAGGGGGGCGGGTTGTCGCTCTTGCTCTCCGCCTTGCAGCCGCCGCCCTTGAAGTCGGTGGCGTACCAGCCGCTGCCCTTGAGCTGGAAGCCCGGTGCAGTCAGCTGCTTGCTGAAGTTCTCGGTCTTGCACTCGGGGCAGGTGGTCAGCAAGGGGTCGCTGACTTTCCGCATGACATCCTTCTCAAAGCCACATTCGGTGCAGCGATAAGCGTAGATCGGCATGGCAGTCTCCGGAGATCTGGAAAAGTCGGAAATTATAGCCGAAGGCCGCGCGGCGCCATCCGGCGCGCGGCGCGCGGCACAGCGAAAGATGCTGGCGCCCCGGCCTTTTTCAAGCGCCGCGGATCAGAGGCTTACGCCGATGTAGGCCTGGGTCAGCGGCTTGCCCCAGAATAAAGCGATCAGGCCGGCTGCGGCAAGATAGGGTCCGAAAGGTATCGGCACGTTGCGCCCATGCTTCGCGAAGACCATCAATGAGATGCCCACGACAGCGCCCACCAGCGAAGACAGCAGGATGATCAGCGGCAACATCTGCCAGCCGAACCAGGCGCCAAGGGCGGCCAGCAGCTTGAAGTCGCCATAACCCATGCCTTCCTTTCCGGTCGTCAGCTTGAACGCCCAATAGACCGTCCAGAGTGCCAAATAACCCAGCATGGCGCCACTGACTGCGCTATGCAAGTCATTGAATTTATTGAAGTAATTGAAAGCCAGACCGGTCCAGAGCAGGGGCAGCGTGATGTCGTCAGGCAACAGTTGCGTGTCGAAGTCGATGCCGGTCAGTGCGATCAGCGCCGCCGCGAGCACCAGGGCACCCAGCGCGGTGGCTCCGAAGCCGAAATGCCAGGCCGAGTAGGCGAACACCAGGCCGGTCAGGGCCTCCGTCAATGGATAGCGGAAGGAAATCGGTGCCTTGCAGCCCCGGCACTTCCCGCCGAGCATCAGCCAGCTGAGGACCGGAATGTTCTCCAACGCGGAAATGGCGCGCCCGCATTTGGGACAGCGGGAACGGGGACGGGCGAGCGAGAGGTATTCGCCGGCTGGATGGGTTTCACCACGCAACTCGGCGCACTGGGCCGCCCAGTCGCGTTCCATCATGATTGGCAGGCGATGGATCACGACATTGAGGAAACTGCCGACCATCAGCCCAAGCAAGCCGGCGACGAGGGCAAACACCGCCGGGTCGGCGAACTGGGCAAACATTCAAGGACTTAGCCGACGACCGAGCCCATCTTGAAGATCGGCAGGTACATCGCCACCACGAGGCCGCCGATCAGGCCGCCGAGGAAGACCATGATCATGGGCTCCATCAGGCTGGACAGGGCTTCCACCGCATCATCGACTTCGGCTTCGTAGAAGTCCGCCGTCTTGCCCAGCATGCTGTCGAGCTGTCCCGACTCCTCGCCGATGGCGACCATCTGCGTCACCATGGTCGGGAAGAGCCCCGAGGCCTCCATCGAAGATGTCAGGTTAGAGCCGGTAGACACTTCGTTCCTGATCGCAAGGGTACCTTGCTCGTAGACGTAGTTCCCGGCAGCGCCTCCCACGGACTCGAGGGCATCGACCAGGGGTACGCCGGCGGCGAACATCGTCGACAACGTACGCGTCCAGCGCGCGATCGAAGACTTGACCAGCAGGTCGCCGAACACGGGCAGCTTCAGGGAATACTTGTCTATCGCAATCTGCAGCGCGCGCGACCTCTTGAATGCCTGGCTGAATCCGTAAATTGCCGCGTAAATGCCGCCAAAAATGAGGTACCAATTGGCTGTGAAATAATCCGAGATGGCGATTACGATTAGAGTAGGCGCCGGCAATTCGCCGCCAAAACTGGCGAACACGCCCTTGAAGGCTGGAATCACGAAAATCATGATCACGGCCGTGATGACGAAGGCGACGACGATAATCGATACCGGGTAGAACAGGGCACCCTTGATCTTGGCCTTGATGGCCTGGGTCTTTTCCTTGTAGGTCGCCAGGCGGTCGAGCAGGCTGTCGAGAATGCCGGCCTGTTCGCCGGCTTCGACCAGGTTGCAGAACAGTGCGTCGAAATACATCGGGTACTTGCGAAACGCCGTCGCAAGGTTGGAGCCGGTCTCAACATCGGCCTTGATGTCAAACAGCAACTTGGCCAGCGCAGGATTGCTGGCGCCCTTGCCGACGATGTCGAAAGATTGCAGCAGCGGTACGCCGGACTTGACCATGGTCGCCAACTGCCGGGAGAAGAGCGTGATGTCCTTGTCGGAAACCTTGCCAGACGTCGATTTCTGCTTCTTCAGCTTGGTGACATTGATCCCCTGGCGGCGCAAGGCGGCATTGGCCACGGATTCGCTCGCGGCACGAATGTCTCCGCGCACGACCTTGCCCTGCTTGTTCTTGCCCTCCCAGGAAAAATTGATTTCCTTCGGGGCTTGCTTTGCGTCCGCCTTGCCTGCTGTGGCCATCCGCCTCTCCTGAGTGCTCCTATTTCGATTTTAGCCTTGGACTTGCCGTTCAGCGTGTGAAATAAGCCCGAATAGCAGGTACAGAAGACCCGATCGGGGCTTCCCGGCCATCGACTATGCCGAGAGTATCACTCTCCATCGGCACGGTGAAGCCGTACCATCTTGATTTTTCGGTCCTGTGTTTGCACGATCTCCATTGCGACATGGCCGATGCGCAGGCCCAGGCCGACTTCGGGAATGTCGCGCAGATGCTCCACGATCAGCCCATTGAGGGTGCGCGGGCCGTCGAGGGGAAGATCGATGTCCAGCATGCGGTTCAGTTCGCGCAGGGCGGCGGCGCCATCCACCAGGACCGTCCCGGCCTCGTTCCAGCTGATGGAACTGCCCACGTCCGACTGGCGGGTGGTGAATTTCCCCACCAGTTCCTCGATGATGTCCTCCAGCGTCACCAGGCCTTCGATCTCGCCGTATTCATCGACCACCAGGCCGAGGCGCTGGCGATTCTCGCGGAAGAACTTCAGCTGGGTGTAGATCGGGGTCGCCGCCGGGATGAAATAGGGCTTGGACATGCGTTCGCGCAGGACCTGATGGCTGATGCCGTCGGCGAAGGCGTCCGCCAGCAAGCGGCGCTGGTGCAGTACGCCGATGATGTTGGCCGGATCGCCGTCGGCAACGGCGACGCGGGTATGGAAACTGGTGGCGAGCTGTTCCTTGATCGTCTCGATCGAGGCGGCAATGTCGATGGCCTCGATCTCGCCGCGCGGCGTCATGATGTCCGCGACCGTGAGTTGCTCGAGTTCGAACAGGTTGAGCAGGATATCGCGGTGCTGCTGGGGGATGAAGTTGCTCGACTCCAGCACCAGGGAGCGCAGTTCCTCGACGCTGAGCCGTGAATTCTCGTCGCCGCCCGCCGGCTTCAGGCGCAGGATCCAGAGCAGCGCTTCGACAAACAGGTTAACGAACCAGACCACCGGGTAGGCGGCCCGCAACAGAGGCCGGATCAGATAGGCCAGGACACGCGCCAGACGGTCGGCGTGCGCGGCGCCAAGCACCTTGGGCGTGATCTCGGCGAACACCAGGATGGCGAAGGTGACCAGCAGCGTGCCGATCGACAGCGCCCATTTGTCCTCGCCGAACAGCTCGATGGTGATCACCGAGACCAGGGTTGCGGCGGCGGCATTGACCAGGTTGTTGCCGAGCAGGATCACGCCCAGCATCTTGTCGGTTCGCGCCAGCAGGTCGAGCGCCAACTGTGCGCCGCGATCGCCCTGCCCCGCCATGTGGCGCAGGCGATGGCGGTTCGATGCCATCATCGCCGTCTCGGTGATGGAGAAGAAGGCGGAGCAGCCCAGCAGGACTGCCAGCGCCGCAAATTGCGCCGTTAGCGGGATGTCGTCCATGTCCGGCGGCAGACTTCAGCGGCCGAGTATGACCTCGAGTACGAAGCGGCTGCCAACGTAGGCAAGCAGCAGGGCGACGAATCCGGCCAGCGTCCAGCGCAGCGCGATCCGTCCGCGCCAGCCGCGCAGGTGGCGACCGGCCAGCAGAGCCGCAAAGATCAGCCAGGAGAGGAAGGCGAACAGCGTCTTGTGGTTGAAGCTCAGGGCCTTGCCGAACAAGGTTTCGGAGAAGAAGACGCCGCTGATCAGCGTCAGCGTCAGCAAGGCGAAGGCGACGTGGATCAGGCGGAAGAGCAGGGCTTCCATGGTCAGCAGGGGTGGCAGTCCGGCCAGCAGTGGCGAGATCCGTCCGCGATGGAGGCTTTTCTCCGCGGCCGCCATGAGCAGGGCGTGGAGCGCGGCCAGGGTGAACAGGCTGTAGGCCAGCATCGCCATCAGGAAGTGCAGGCGGAAGGCCATCGAGCCGGCGTTGCTCAGCACGTGGGCACCGGTGAACAGCGCCGGCAGCAGCGCCGCCACGGCCGCCGCCGGCAGGCCGATGACCTGCAAGCCCTCCATGCGGGCGTAGAAGCTTTCGATCCAGTAGAACGCGATCGCCAGCCAGAGCATGACCGACAGCGCGATGGCGAAGTTGAAGCGCATGCCGCCGCCATGGAAGATTTCCATGTGCAGGCTGAGGCCGTGCGCGAGCAGCGCGACCAGCAGCAAGCCGCGTTCTCCCAGCTTCAGGCCGCCCGTCGGATGGTCGAGAAGCGGACCGCGCCAGCGGGTACGCCAAAGATGGACAGCCAGGCCGGCGTAAAGGGCCGCGGCCAGCGGATGCATTAAGATTGCGGGCATCGGTCAAGTCTACACCAAGGCCATCCCCTCTTTTTTGCTTTCGATCCCTTAGCCAGCCATGCTCGACAACCTTACCCAGCGCCTCGGCCGCGTCGTCAAGAACCTGCGCGGACAGGCGCGCCTGACCGAAGACAACATCGGCGAAATGCTGCGCGAAGTGCGCATGGCCCTGCTCGAGGCCGACGTCGCCCTGCCCGTGGTCAAGGATTTCATCGGCCGCGTCAAGGAGAAGGCGCTCGGCCAGGAAGTCATCGGCTCGCTGACGCCCGGCCAGGCGCTGGTCGGCGTGGTGCATCGCGAGCTCACGGAACTCATGGGCGGGGCCAGCAGCGGGCTCAACCTGGCGACGCAGCCGCCGGCGGTGATCCTGATGTCGGGCCTGCAGGGCGCGGGCAAGACCACCACCACCGCCAAGCTGGGCAAGTGGCTCAAGGAGCGGCAGAAGAAAAAAGTGCTGACGGTCAGCTGCGACGTCTATCGCCCCGCGGCCATAGAGCAGTTGAAAGCCGTTTCGGCCCAGGCCGGCATCGACTTCTTCCCTTCCTCGGCAGGGCAGAAGCCGGCCGATATTGCCGCCGCCGCCCTTGATCATGCCAAGCGGCACTATTACGACGTGATCTTCGTCGATACCGCGGGCCGTCTCGCCATCGATGAAGCCATGATGGCCGAGATCAAGGATCTGCACGCCCTGCTGAAGCCGATCGAGACCCTGTTCGTGGTCGATGCCATGCTCGGCCAGGATGCGGTGAACACGGCGAAGGCCTTCAACGAGGCGCTGCCGCTCTCCGGCGTGATCCTGACCAAGCTCGACGGCGATTCGCGCGGCGGCGCGGCGCTCTCGGTGCGCCACGTCACCGGCAAGCCGATCAAGTTCGCCGGTGTCGGCGAAAAGCTGACGGGCCTGGAGGAATTCCACCCCGAGCGCATGGCCTCGCGCATCCTCGGCATGGGCGACATCCTCGGCCTGGTCGAGGAGGCCCAGCGCGGCGTCGATCAGGAAAAGGCCCAGGAATTCGTGCAGAAGATGAAGTCCGGCAAGGGCTTCGACCTCAACGATTTCAAGGACCAGATCGGCCAGATGAAGAAGATGGGCGGCCTCGGCGCCATGCTCGACAAACTGCCGGCGCAGTTCGGCGCCATGGCGCAAAAAGCCGGCGGCGCCGTCGAAGACAAGTCCATCCGCCGCATCGAGGGCATCATCAATTCGATGACGCCCGCCGAGCGCAGCAAGCCCGAACTGATCAAGGCCAGCCGCAAGCGCCGCATTGCCACCGGCGCCGGAGTGCCGGTGCAGGAAGTCAATCGCCTCCTCAACCAGTTCGAGCAGACGCAGAAGATGATGAAGCAGTTCTCGAAGGGCGGCATGGCGAAGATGATGCGCGGCATGAAGGGCATGATCCCGGGCATGCGCTGAGTTCCCGGCGCGCGGTCCGAACCGACAGGGGGATCAATGGACTATCTTGACTGGTTTGTGCCGACCGGCTTGCGCGACGAGCCCCGGATGCGTACGCGCCACCGCGGGATCACCAAGGCCCTGCTGACGATTTCGCTGGTCGTGACGCTGATGCTGCTGGCGATCGGGCTGCTGCGCGGGCGCCTTTCCCTGGCCGAGTACGTCCTGTTCGCCGCCTGCATCACGACGCCCGTGTTCGGGGCGCTGCTTATCCGGTCGACGGCGAGCATTTCGCTGGGGCTGGTGGCGACCAATCTCGGCGGCATCCTGATCGTCACCCTCTGGGCATTCCTCAGCGGCGGCATCCTCTCGATCGCCTTGCCGGCCTTCCTCGCCAACATCGCCCTGCTCGGCACGTTCGGCAACGTGACCCTGCTTCTTGCCATGGGTGCGGCGCTGGCTGCGGCGCTGCTGTTCCTCTACCTGGCCACGGTGCTGAACTGGGTACCCGCGACCATCGTCGCCGCATCCGACCTGCCCGGCCTGATGCTGACGTCGATGCTGGGTTCGACCGCGATCGTCGTCCTCGCGGGCTACTTCCTGGCGCGCGACCGCGCTCTGGTCAAGGCGCGACTGCAGGAAGCGCGCCGCGCGGCGGAGCAATCGAGTCGCGCGAAGGCCGCCTTCCTGCGCTCGATGAGCCAGGAGTTCCGCGCTCCGCTTGACGCCATCCTCAGTCTTGCCGAGGGCTTGCGTTCGGGCACGGAGCCGTCGGCCGACGCGGCGCGGCAGCAGGCCCTGCAGGACATCGTCACTTCCGGCCAGTACCTCGGCGACCTGTTGGGGCAAGTTCTCGAGATGAGCCGCGTCGAGGCCGACGATCTGACGGTGCGAATCGAAGCCGTGCCGGTGGCGGAGGTGGTCCGGCCCTGCCTCGCGATCGTCGGCCCGGTGGCGCGCCGGCAGCGCGTGGAAATGCGCGACGAATGCACGGACCACGCCGAACGCAGGGTTTGGGCCGACCGGGTGCTGTTGCGCCAGGTCCTGCTCAACCTGCTGTCGAATGCCGTCAAGTTCAATCGGGCGGATGGCAAGGTGACCATGAGCTGCGAACTGCCGGCCGGAGGCTACCTGCGGCTGGTTGTCGCCGACGACGGTCCCGGCATTCCCAAGGCGCGGCAGCGCGAGTTGTTCGAGCCTTTCTCGCGCCTGGGCCTGGAGCAGGGGAGCGTGCACGGCGCCGGCCTGGGGTTGGCGATGTCCAAGCGCATGGTGGAGAAAATGCGCGGACGCATCGGCTTCGATTCGGTGGAAGGCCTGGGAAGCAGCTTCTGGATCGAACTGCCGCTGGCCGAGCGGGCGGGATCCTGAGGTCGCGCCGACGCAAGCCATATTGTGGCCGCGCTGTTGCCGCGAGTGGCGGCACTCATAGTGTAGTGTTTTACTCAGGTATAATGCCAGTCCCGTTCAGGCGATAATCCACGCCCGATTTCGTCAGCGCAAACTCAAACGTCACCCGCAAAGGCATTTCATGACCATCAACGAACAGGCAGTCCAGACCGCGCTCAAGAACGTGGTCGATCCCAACACCGGCAAGGACCTCGTCGCCGGACGCAGCGTCAGGAACATCAAGGTCAATGGCAACGATGTCGCGCTCGACGTCGAGTTGGGCTATCCGGCAAAAAGCCAGATCGACGGGCTGCGCAGCGCGGTGATCGGCGAACTGAAGAAGTTGCCCGGCATCGGCAACGTCAGCGCCAACGTGTTTTCGAAAGTGGTCACCCACGCCGTGCAGAAGGGCGTCAAGCTGATCCCCGGCGTCAAGAACATCATCGCCGTGGCCAGCGGCAAGGGCGGCGTCGGCAAGTCCACCACCGCCGTCAACCTGGCCCTGGCGCTGGCGGCCGAAGGCGCCACCGTGGGCATGCTCGACGCCGACATCTACGGCCCCAGCCAGCCGATGATGCTGGGCATCAGCGGCCGCCCC
>JALHNN010000022.1:0-4975 GCA_022843505.1 Sulfuritalea sp. | reverse complement strand
ATCCCGACCGGCCGTCCCGAGTCCGCCGACGGCAAGAGCCTGGAGCCCATGGATGCCCACGGCATCCAGGCGATGTCGATCGGTTTCCTGATCGATCCCGAGCAGCCCATGGTCTGGCGCGGCCCGATGGTGACCCAGGCGCTGACCCAGTTGCTCAACGAGACGCGCTGGCGCGACGTCGATTACCTGGTGATCGACATGCCGCCCGGCACCGGCGACATCCAGCTGACCCTGGCGCAGCAGGTGCCGGTGACCGGCGCCGTGATCGTCACCACGCCGCAGGACATCGCCCTGCTCGACGCCCGCAAGGGACTCAAGATGTTCGAGAAGGTCGGCATCCCCATCCTCGGCATCGTCGAAAACATGAGCATCCACATCTGCTCCAAGTGCGGCCACGCCGAACACATCTTCGGTTCCGGCGGCGGCGACAAGATGGCCAAGGACTACGAGGTCGAAATGCTCGGCGCCCTGCCCCTGGCGATGGCCATCCGCGAGCAGATGGACGGCGGCAAGCCGACCGTCGAGGCCGATCCCGAAGGCCCGGCCACGGTGATCTACAAGACCATCGCCCGCCGCGTCGCGGTCAAGATCGCCGAAAAGGCCAAGGACCACACCAGCAAGTTCCCATCGATCAAGGTGATGAACACTTGATCTTGTTGGCCCGATGTATCCCGGGCCAACAAGATCAAGTGCCAAGCGCACGAACAAGGGGGCCAGCCGCCTTTCCCACGGCCAGCTTTGCACAGCCGGCCGGCTGCGGCAGCGCGGAGCAGTGCTCCGCGAAACCCTGCCTCGCCCCCCAAACCGGCACTCCGACAGAGGCCGTCGAGCAATGTCGGGTCGTCAGCGTCGCGGCAGGCTTGCCGCCAGCACCGCCAGCAGGCGGTCGAGTTCCGGGGCGGTCAGCGTGCTGTTGATCGCCAGGCGCAGCCGGCTGCTGCCGGCCGCCACCGTGGGCGGACGGATCGCCACCGCGACGAAGCCTTCCGCTTCGAGCGCCGCCGAGGCGGCCAGGGTGTCGGCTTCGGCGCCGATCACCGCAGGCACGATCTGCGTGGTCGACGCCAGCGTCGAAATTCCCTGCGCCGCAAGCGCCGCGCGCAGCCGTTGCGCGTTGGCGGCGACGCGGGCGCGTTCCGCGTCCATGCCCGGCACCAGTTCCAGCGCGGCGTCGACGGCGCCGAGCACGGGCGGCGGCAGGGCGGTGGTGAAGATGAAGCCGCTGCAGCGGTTGGTCAGCCAGTCGATCAGCGCGCGCGAGCCGGCGACATAGGCGCCAAAGGCGCCGAAGGCCTTGCCCAGGGTGCCCATCACCACATCGATGCCGGGAACGGCGGCGGCGAGTCCGCGCCCCTGCGGGCCGAGGATGCCGGTGGCGTGGGCCTCGTCGACATAGAGCAGGGCGCCGTGGCGGGCGGCGACCTGCGCCAGCCGGCCGAGGTCGGCGCGGTCGCCATCCATGCTGAACACGGACTCGGTGGCCACCAGCTTGCGCCCCGCGTGCCCTGCCAGCAGGGCGTCGAGGTGGTCGAGGTCGTTGTGGCGGAAGACATGCACCGGGCAGCGCGCGGCGCGCGCGCCGTGGATGATGCTGGCGTGGTTGAGCTCGTCGCTGAAAATCGCCGTCGCATTTGCCGTGTTGCCAGCGCCGACTATTGTGCCCAGCCGCGCCAGCGCCGGGATCACCGTGGCATTGGCCTGGAAGCCGCTGGAAAACAGCAGCGCCGCCTCGCGGCCCTTGAAGGCGGCGAGCTTTTCCTCGACCGCCAGGGTGATGTCGCGGGTGCCGGTCACCAGCCGTGAGGCCGGCGGGCCGGCGCCGTGGCGCCGTGCCCACTCGGCGGCGCGCGTCGTGACCAGCGGATGCCGCGAAAGGCCGAGGTAATCATTGGACGACAGGTCGACCAGCGGCCGCCCGTTTCCGTCGCACAGGCCGCCGTCCATGACGCCGAAGCCGCGCAGGCGGCGCCGCTGCGCCCGCGTCTCGAGCGCCTCCAGTTCCTCGCGCAGCAGGTCGTCGAAGGCGCTATCCACTACAGCGTCGCCGCGCGCTCAGTCAGCACGCGGCGCACCGCGCCCGTCAGCGTGGCGAGGTCGCCGCCGCCGATCACGAACGGCGGCATCAGGTAGACGATGCGGCCGAAGGGCCGGATCCAGACGCCCAGCTCCGGGAAGCGCCGGCGCATGGCGTCCAGATCGATCCTGCCTGCCAGTTCCACCGCCGCGATCGCGCCCTTGACGCGTACCTCGGCCACCCCGCGAATCTCGGCGCAGGAGGCCAGGTCGTCGCGCAATTGCGCTTCGATGGCCGCAACCTGGGCCAGCCGCGGCTCGCCGGCGAAGAGGTCGAGCGAGGCATTGGCCGCGGCGCAGGCCAGCGGGTTGGCCATGTAGGTCGGGCCGTGCATCAGCGCCGCCGCGGGGTCATCGGCAAGGAAGGCCTCGAAGACGTGGCGCCGCGCCACGGTCGCCGCCAGCGGCAGGGTGCCGCCGGTCAGCGCCTTCGACAGGCAGAGGATGTCGGGTACGAAGTCACCCAACTGAGCCGCCTCCTCGCAGGCGAACATGCGCCCGCTGCGGCCGAAGCCGGTCATGATCTCGTCGGCGATCAGCAGCACCTCGTGGCGCCGGCAGGCGTCGGCGATGAAGGCCAGGGTCGCCGCATCGTGCATCTGCATGCCGCCGGCGCCCTGCACCAGCGGTTCGATGATCACCGCCGCGATGCGCTCGGCATGGGTGGCGAGCAGGCGATCGAAGGCCGCTGCCATCTCCGGGGTGTCGGGCAGCTCGGCCAGGATCTGCTCCGGCATGCTGCCGGCGAACAGGGTGTGCATGCCGTCCTCGGGATCGCACAGCGCCATGGTGGCGAAGGTGTCGCCATGGTAGCCGTGGCGGAAGCAGACGATGCGCTTCTTCTCCGCCCGACCCCGGTTGCGCCAGTACTGGATCGCCATCTTCAGCGCCACCTCGACCGACACCGAGCCGGATTCGGTGAAGAAGACCCGTTCCAGGTCGCCCGGCAGCAGGGCGGCCAGCCGGCTGGCGAGGCGCGCCGCGGGTTCATGCACCAGGCCGGCAAACATCACGTGGGGCAGGGTTTCCAGCTGGGCCGCGACAGCCTCGCGGATGTGCGGGTGGTTGTAGCCGTGGCAGGCGGTCCACCACGACGAGATGCCGTCGATCAGTTCGCGCCCGTCCGCCAGTTTCAGGCGCACGCCAGCGCTGGCCGCCACCGGCAGCGGCGCCGGCGCGGTCTTCATCTGTGTGTAGGGCAGCCAGAGGTGGGCCAGCCCCGGGTTCAGCCAGTCGGACATGGGGTGCCCTAGAATCGAGGCGAAATGGGCGCGAATTTTATCACCGGCACCGGCACCGACATCGGCAAGACCTGGCTGTGCTGCGCGCTGCTGCGCCATTGGCGCGAGCAGCGCCGGCATCCCGAGGCGCTCAAGCCCGTGCTGTCCGGCTTCGATCCGGCGGCGCCGGGCGCCAGCGACGCCGGGGCGCTGCTCGAGGCCCTCGGCCAGGCCGCTGACGAACGCGCGCTGGAGGCGATCGCGCCCTGGCGCTACGCGGCGCCGCTGTCGCCGGACCTGGCCTCGGCGCGCGAAGGCCGCCAGGTGCCCTTCGACGCCCTGGTGGGCTACACGCGCCGCGCCGCGGAACGGGCCGAGGGACCGCTGCTGGTCGAAGGCGTCGGCGGCGTCATGGTGCCGCTCGACGAGAACCACACGGTGCGCGACTGGATCGCCGCCAGCGGCCTGCCCTGCGTGCTGGTGGCCGGGTCCTACCTCGGCAGCATGAGCCATACCCTGAGCGCCCTGGAATCGCTGCGGCATGGCGGCGTGCCGGTGACGGCCATCGCGGTCAACGAGAGCGAGGGTTCCAGCGTGGCCCTCGGCCAGACCCTGGCCAGCCTGACCAACCACGTCGGCGGCATCCCCCTGCTGGGCATCCGCCGCGACGATCCGGGCCCGGGCATCGCCCGCCTGGCCGGGTTGCTGGCCTGAGGCGCCCCCGACCGGGCAGCAAAACCGTATACTTCGCCCCCTCCGAACCCAGCCCCGGACGCGCCATGACCATCAAGTCTGACAAATGGATCCGCCGCATGGCGGCACAGCATGGAATGATCGAACCCTTCGAGCCCGAACTGGTGCGCGAGATCGACGGCCGCAAGATCGTTTCCTACGGCACCTCGAGCTATGGGTACGACATCCGCTGCTCGCGCGAATTCCGGGTGTTCACCAACATCTACTCGAGCGTGGTCGACCCGAAGAACTTCGATCCGAATTCCTTCGTCGAGATGGACGGCGACCACTGCATCATCCCGCCCAACTCCTTCGCCCTGGCGCGCACCGTCGAGTATTTCCGCATCCCGCGCAACGTGCTGACCGTCTGCCTGGGCAAGAGCACCTACGCCCGCTGCGGCATCATCGTGAACGTGACGCCCTTCGAGCCGGAATGGGAAGGCTTCGTCACGCTGGAGTTTTCCAACACCACGCCGCTGCCGGCCAAGATCTACGCCGGCGAAGGCTGCGCCCAGGTGCTGTTCTTCGAGTCCGACGAGGTCTGCGAGACCTCCTACAAGGACCGCGGCGGCAAGTACCAGGGGCAGACCGGCGTGACATTGCCCAAGATCTGAGAAGGGGGAAGGGAGAAGGGGGAAGGGTAAAACCGGTTCCGCCTGCTCCGTGCCCCCAACCCTTCCCCCTTCCCCCTTCTCCCTTCCCGGACTCCAATGCGCTTCCATTTCCCCATCATCATCATCGACGAGGACTTCCGTTCCGAGAACGCCTCGGGCCTCGGCATCCGCGCCCTGGCCGACGCCATCGAGAAGGAAGGCCTCGACGTGCTGGGCGTCACCAGCTACGGCGACCTGACATCGTTTGCCCAGCAACAGAGCCGCGCCTCGGCCTTCATCCTGTCGATCGACGACGAGGAATTCACGCCCGGCCCCGAGCTCGACCCCGCCGTGCTC
>JALHNN010000021.1 GCA_022843505.1 Sulfuritalea sp. | reverse complement strand
CCTGGGTACGGCGCAGGTGGCGGCCTTGAACGCGGCTCAGGTGGCCGCACTGAGCCCGGCGCAACTGGTCTCGATGATTCCCTCGTTGTCTACCGCCCAGATCGCCGCGATGACGACGGCACAGATCGTGGCCCTGACCCCGGCGCAGATCGCCTCACTGACGTCCGCGCAGATCAAGGCTTTGTCCACCTCCGCGGTCGCCGCACTGACGACCGATCAGGTGGCGGCAATCGAGACCCAGGACCTGGCGGCGATGACGAGCACTCAGGTCGCCGCGCTGACCAGCGATGGCGTTCAGGCCTTGACGACGAACCAGGTCGCGGCCTTGACGACGGCGCAGATCAAGGCCTTGTCGACGGCAGCCACGGCGGCACTGACCACGACGCAGGTGGCGGCGATCGAAACGCAGGACCTCGCGGCGCTGACGACCGCCCAGGTTGCCAGCCTGACCGGCAGCCAGCTGAATGCCCTTTCCGCCGCCAGCGTACAGGCACTGACGGTAGCGCAAGCGGCCAGCCTGACCTCGACACAGGTGGCCGACCTGACCAGCACCCAGCTCGACCGACTGCAAACCAGCGATATCGCCTCCCTGAGCACGGCCGCCATTGCGGGCCTGACCAGTGATCAATTGAATGCCCTGGGCAGTACCAACCTGCAGGCGCTGACGACTGCGCAGATCGGCAAGCTCTCGACCACGGTTGTGGAGAACCTGAGCACCGCGCAGCTGAACCTCATGCAGACCAGCGACGTCGCCGCCTTGACTACGACGCAGGCGCTCGCCCTGACGGACACGCAACTCAATGCGCTGAGCAGCACCAACTTGCGCGCACTGGAAACCCGAGACGTCGCCGTGCTGACATCGACCCAGGTCGGCGCCATGACGACGACGCAGCTGTCGAGCCTGACAATGGCCCAGGTTTCCGCCCTGACCGGCACCCAGTCCCTCGATGCCGACCAGGTCGGCGCACTGCTGTCGGTCGCGACACCTCTGGTCCTCGACCTGAACGGTGACGGGGTTCGCACGGTCGCGATCGACGCCGGGATCCGGTTTGACCTCGACGCAAGCGGCCAGGCGAGCAAGATCGGATGGGTCTCGGCACACGACGGCTTCCTCGCCCTAGATCGCAACCATGACGGCAGGATCGACAGCGGCCGCGAACTGTTCGGTACGGCTACGCCGATGGCCGACGGCAGCTTGGCCAGGGACGGGTTCGCGGCGCTGAAAGCCCTGGATAGCAATCACGACGGCGTGATCGACGCCAGGGACGAACAGTTCAAGGAACTACTGGTCTGGACCGATACCAATCAGGACGGCGTCAGCCAGACGCAGGAAATGCATGCGCTCGCAGAGGTCGGGGTCGCCCAGCTCGATCTCGATGCGCAGCGCACTTCGGTGATGGACCAGGGCAACTGGATCGGCCTCGAGTCGAACTTCACTACGGTGGATGGACACCTGCACGCACTCGTGGATGTCTGGTTGCAGATCGATCGGGGACAGAACCGGAGCATCGACCTCACCGCGCTGGCCGCGCATGACCGGCCTGCGGAAGACGTTTCGAGGATCGACATCTCAGGCAATGGTGGCCATGGCGACACCCTGACACTGGATGCGAAGACGGTCGAAACACTGGGCCGCCTGGACATGGTCGTGAATGAGCAGACGGGACACGGACATATCCAGATGATGATTCAGGGCGATGCCAGGGACACGGTCAGCATTCTCGATGCCCGGCAGTGGCACGACGCCGGAACGACGGTGGTCGACGGACAGACCTATCAGCTGCTGAATGCCGGAAATCTGCAACTGCTGGTGGGAGTCAGTCTGCAGCATGACCCCTTGGGCTGATTGCCGACAGGGGCTTGCAGACGCTCCCGGTATCGCCGCCTGGTGCCACCGACACTGTCGCTCGCGAAGGACGCTGGGCGCCGCCCCGCGCAGGCAATGCATCCAGGCGAGACCAGATACTCCCCGCGGCATGGGTTCGCGGTAACGGCACGAACAATGGCCGACGGACAATCTGGGATAATCGGCGCATGAGCACCCGCCCCACTCCGGCAACGCTTGGCCTGCTTCTCCTTGCCGGCTGCTTTGCCCTGCCCGCCGTGGCGACGGAAAACGAAGCGATCCACCGGGCCATCGACGACTTTCTGCGCGGGCAGGCAAAAAACCTGCCCGGCCCGGCCAACCACAGGATCGGCAGCATTGCCGCCAGCGGCCTCGCCCCGGGTTGCCGCAGCATTACCGTTGCCATGACGCCCGGCGCGCGCGCCTGGGGGCGAACCCATGTTCAGGCGCGCTGCACCGACGGTGCTTCCTGGAACCTCTTCGTTCCGGTCGAGATCCATGTGACCGCCGACTACGTGATCAGCGCCCGTCCCCTGCGTGCCGGACAGACCATCACCGAGGCCGATGTCGCCAGACGTCGCGGAGATCTTGCTGAACTGCCCGCCAATGTGCTGACCGAGCTCGCCCAGGCTATCGGCCAGAATGCAAGCGTCGCCCTGCCTGCCGAGCGCCCCCTGCGGGCGGACATGTTGCGCAAGCCGGTGGTCATCCGCCAGGGCCAGAACACCCGGGTCAGTTCTGGCGGCCCGGGGTTCCAGGTCGCCAGCGAAGGCAAGGCCATGGGCAACGCCGTTGCCGGGCAGGTGGTGCAGGTCCGCATGGCCTCGGGCCAGACGCTGAGCGGAATCGCCCAGGCCGACGGCACGGTGCGCGTCGGCCAGTGAATTGCGGCAAGTGACCGGGCGGCGGCTGCACTTTTTGCCGCCGGATGCTAAAGTCCGAGCGTGGCGGGCCGTTAAGTCTCGCAAGCCAAGAACCTCTCGCAGGTGCCCATCATGAAAATCGACTCCAATACCCCTTCGCTCGGCAGCCTGGGGAAGACACGCCAGCAACGACCGGCCAGCCCGGGTGCGGCACCGGCCACCGCAAACGAAAAGAATCCAGCGCTGTCCGTGGCCAGCGCCGTGGCGACGGAACCGGCCGGTGCGCCGGTCGACAGCCAGCGGGTCGCCGAGATTCGCCAGTCCATCGTCGAAGGCAGGCTTCAGATCCATCCGGAGCGCATCGCCGATCGCCTGGTCGAAGTTGCCCGCGAACAACTCGCCAAGAACCGCAGTTACTGAGCACCCGATCTCCTTGCCGACACTCGAGTCCCTGCTGCACGAGTCACGCACCGTCCTGGACGAATTCCTCGCGGCGATCCACGCCGAGCGCCAATGCCTGCAGGGAAGCAGCGCCAGCGACCTGTCCGAGATCACGGCCCGCAAGTCCTCCCTGGCAAATCGCCTCGCCGACCTCGACACGCAGCGCGACGCGGCACAGCGCGCAAAAGGCCTGGCTACCGGTCGCAAAGGCCTCGACGCCTGGCTGAAGTCGCTGCCGCCAGCCGCCGGCCGCGAACCGCATGCCGCATGGGCCGCCATTCTGGAGCGCGCCGCCGAGGCCAAGCGGGAGAACGATGTGAACGGCAAACTGATCGCCGCTCGCCTGCAGCAGAACCAGCAGGCGCTGGGGGTCCTGCTTGGCGAGACGGGAGACGCCGGCACCTATGGCGCAGACGGTCAGCACGATACCCGGAGCGGTCGCAGAACCCTCGGCAGCGCCTGAGCGACAAGACCGCAGTGCCATGGGCCACCCGCCACCCGTGCGGCGCCGCGTCCTTACCCGCCTCTACTCGCCCAAGGGCACGTCCACCGTGGCATCCGGAGTCTTTGCCTCGATGGTGATGGCGACACGGCGATTGCGTTGACGGCCATCCGGCGTGGCGTTATCCGCTACCGGACGCTGGTCGGCAAGGCCGACGGCGCTCAGGCGGCGGGGATCCATGCCGGTGTCGATGAACAGGCGCACCACGCTGGCGGCGCGCGCCGCGGAGAGCTCCCAGTTCGACGGAAACAGCGGCGTACTGATCGGAATGTTGTCGGTATGACCCTCGACGATGATGGGAAAATCGGCCTCGCCCAGCATGCGTCCGACCGTGCCCAGGGCGCGAATCGCCCCCAGGTCGAGCCGTGCCTCCCCCGGCGCGAACAGGGCACTGGCGTTGATATCGACCGTGATGCCCAGCGCACCTTCGGATACCCTGACCTTGCCCTGCGCCGCCAGGGGCGCCAGGGCCTGGTTGAGGTCGCGGGCCAGGTTGCGCAGGTGTTCCTTCCTTACCGCCTGGGTCTCATCGGTCTTGGGCTTGACGGGTGGCCGCCGGATCGGCATGTTCATCGGCGCCTCGGCGCGACCCGTGGCCACCATCGCGCCCGGCGCCGTGCCCGGGTCGCTGCGGAAGGCGAAAACGATGGAATCGGACATCACCCGGTACTTGCCCTCGTTGATCGACGATATGCCGTACATCACGACGAAGAAGGCAAACAGCAAGGTAATGAAATCCGCATAGGAAACCATCCACCGTTCGTGGTTCTCCGGATCGTCGGCCTCACGCCGGCGACGGCGGCGGCGGTAGTGCGGCATCAGGCGAAGTAGCCTTGCAGGCGGCTTTCCAGGATTCTTGGATTGTCGCCGTTGGCGATCCCGACCAGGCCATCCACCAGCATTTCGCGCAAGGTGATGACGCGCGCAATGTTCGCCAGCAGCTTCTTCGCCACCGGCAGAAAGATCAGGTTGGCGGCGCCCACCCCATAGATCGTGGCGACAAAGGCCACGGCGATGCCGCTGCCCAGCTTGGACGGGTCAGAGAGGTTTTCCATGACATGGATCAGGCCCATCACCGCGCCGAGGATGCCGATGGTCGGCGCGTAGCCACCCGCTGCCTCCCAGACCTTGGCGGCGGCCTTGAGACTGGACTCGACCGCCGTAATCTCGACCTCGAGAACCTCGCGCAGGCGTTCGGGCTCCGACCCATCGACCAGCAATTGCAGGCCCTTGACGGCAAAAGGATCCTTGACCCCGCCGATATGGGCTTCGAGGGAAAGCAGGCCTTCCTTGCGCGCAATATGGCTCCAGCGCGAAATTTCGGCAATCTGCCGCTCCGGATCGACGACCGGCGGTACGAAGACCCACGTCACCATCTTCATCCCCTCGCGAAAGACCTTCAGCGGGCTTTGCAGCATCACGGCGCCGAGGGTACCGCCGAGCACGATCATGAAAGCCGTGGGCTGCACCAGCGACGCGATATGTCCTCCTTCGAGGACCTGGCCGAAAACAATGGCCGCCAGGCCGCCCACCAACCCGACAATGCTGATCCTGTCCATGCTCAGGTGCGTACCGCGCTGCGCGCGCCGCGGCGCCCGGCGGCAGGTTTCGCCTGCCCACCGATGGCCGTGCGCAGGCGGGCCACGGCCTGGCTATGCAACTGGCACACCCTCGATTCGGTGACGCCCATGATCTCGCCGATCTCGCGCAGATTGAGATCCTGCTCGTAGTAGAGCGACATCATCAGCTTTTCGCGATCCGGCAGGGCCTCGATCGCCTCGATCAGGGCTTGCCGCGTGCCCAGTTCCTCGAGGATGTGCAACGGGTCGGGAACGCTGGTCGCGCTGTGGCGGTCGAGGTAGTCCTCGCCATTGCCGTCCGAGACCTCTTCGATATACACCAGCTGGTGACCACGCGCGTCCATGAGCAGCTTCTGGTAGTCGGCCAGAGGCATGTCCAGCGCCTTTGCCAGCTCCGTCTCGCTGGGCGGCCGGCCGATCTCGTGCTCGAGGAGACGGATCGCCTCCTCGACACGACGCATTTCCTTGCGCACGCTGCGAGGCAACCAGTCGTTTTCACGCAGGCCGTCGAGCATCGCGCCGCGGATGCGTTGCGCCGCATAGGTCTCGAACTGGGCACCCATGCCGTCCTCGAAACGGTCCATGGCGTCAAGCAGGCCGATCATGCCGTTCTGGATCAGGTCATCGACTTCGACGCTGGCGGGCAGCCTGGCCATCAGGAGGTAGGCGATTCGCCTGACCAGCGGGACAAACCCGGCCACCTGCTTGTCCTTGGTCAGTGTTCCCTGTGCGGTATACATGGTCTGATGCGAACCGGTCGATGGCGGGTCAGTGCCGCACCCGCGGGCGGGTATCCGGCGGCCCGTCCGCGGTCGCTTTCTTGCCCGGGTGGCCCGTAGCGGCGGCGGCTGTCGCAGTCTGCTTCGCCTCATGGCCGGCCCTGCTCGGCATGCCCCGGGGCGCGGGCAGTATCGTCGCCGAATCGCCAGCCTGCATGATCGTGCTCATGATTCCCTTTTTCGTTGTCGCGCTGGGCGCGTCGGGCGCACGGGATTCAACCCCGCACACCTGGATATTTCTGGTACCGGCATCCTCTCAAAGCGGCAGGCTTTTGTTTATCCGTGAATTACGCGACAAACTGCGGGATATACGTAGCTGCGGCAACGACTGCCTCGAAGCGGACCGGCATCGTCTGACATGTAGTCGGCCTGCCCCGCAGCGCGCAAGCGAAGCGCGGCGGCACGCCCTAAGCCGTCACCCCCGCCGTCGATGACAAGTTTCTGCGCAGGGATGCGAATCCGGGCGGGCCGTGAAACACCCGGCCTCCCAGCAAACCGGCAATGTGATCTGTCGCCGGCTGGCGCGCGCCGGCAAGAAAATTGAGCCGGACACCAAGGTGGGCCAGAGCCGTCGCCTGCAGGTTGCGGAATATGGCCTGCGCCTCCTCGTCGGATCTGGCGCGCGTAATCACGACCTGGAATGCCTCGCGCCCGCTTTCCCGCGCCAGCCGCTTGATCAGCGCATAGGCACGGGTAATCGCCGTGCTCTGCGCCGCGACCACGACAGCCATGCAGGGAGCCGCCAGCGCCAGGGGCGAGAGATGCTCCGGACTGCGGTCGGCGCAATCGATCAGAACATAGGAATGCGTCTGCTGCAGGCTGCGCAGGGCACCGTCGAGGCGGTTCGCCGACGCCGCATCGAACCCGCTGTGGCAGGCGGCGAGCCGCACCGCCGACACGACGCCCAAACCGGCTACCGCCGGCTGGACCAGGCTCGAAATCGAAATTTCGCGGGTGCCGGCGTCAAGGAGATCCCGCGCCGGGCGCAGGCCGAAAGCGGCATGGACATTCGCGTTTCCGCCGTTTTCGTCGATCACCAGGACCGACTCCCCGCTCTGCGCGAGGGCCGCCGCCGTCTGCACCAACAGCTTGGTGCGGCCGCAGGCTTCGCGGCCGGAGACGAAGGCGATCGCCTTGCCGGTCCGCGCCCGGAACAGGCGCCTCAATCCCGCCGCCTGATCCGACGGGAGGTCGTGGCGGGCTTCAAGCAAGGCTTTCTCCTGGACTAACGCGATTCCCGGTGTAGGTCAGCCCAACCTCCTCCTTGCGCAGGCTGTGCGCCGTGTCGCCAGCGCCGACTTTGAAGGCGCGGTGCAACAGGTACTTGCGGTTCGGCAAATGCAGGTCTTCCGGCACGCGCTGCCCGTTGCCCACGTAGCTCAGCGTCAGCCCGTGGCGCACGATGCAATCGAGGGCCGGCGCCAATGCCGTGGCCTCGTCGACCTTGGTCAGGATGCAGCCGGCGAGGTCTTCGCCGCCGTAGGATCTGACCACATCGTCCAGCGTGTCGCCGCGGCTGCCGGCATTCAGCAGCAGAAGGCGATTGACTTCGCCGGAACGCGACAGCATCGCCGCCTGTTCGGCGACCATGCGGTCCCGCTGGCTCATGCCGACCGTGTCGATCAACACCATGTGCTTGCCTTGCAGATCGCCCAGGGTGCGGCGCAGATCCTCCGCGTCGCGCACGACAAAAACCGGCACGCCGAGGATGCGGCCGTAAATGCGCAACTGCTCGTGGGCGCCGATCCGGTAACCATCGGTGGTCAGCAGCGCGAGGCTGTCCGCGCCATAGCGCACCACGCAGCGCGCGGCCAGCTTGGCCGTGGTGGTGGTCTTGCCGACGCCGGTGGGTCCGACCAGGGCATAGACGCCGCCACGATCGATGAAATCCGCCTCCGAGGACAGGGTGCGCAGGCGGCGATTGATGGCCGCTGTAAGCCATTTGCGGCCTTCATCCGGGTTGAGGTCGGGCGCCATTTCCTGCACCAGGCGGCGCGCCAGGCTGCCCGAGAATCCGGAACTGAGCATTTCCGTAAGCAGCTGCGCCCGCGCGGGGGCCTCGCGGGCCATTTCGCCCCAGGCAAAGCCCGCCAGTTGGCGTTCCAGCAGTTCCTTGATGACGCGCACCTCGTCGATGAGTTGCGCGGTCTGCAGGCTGGACTCCTGCACCGGCGCAGAACGGACACGGTCGGCAGCGGCAGGATGGGGTTCGTGCGGTGGCGGGGTCAGACGGTCCGTCACGGGCGTCAGCGCGACGCGCTCGGCCTTGGCGCCGGCAGACCGCGGCGCGTGCGCTGCCGCGGCAGGCTTGGCCGCGACCGAAGCAGCGGGCTTGGCAGCCCCCGGAGCGGCCGCCTGACTCGAGGCGATGTCCGCCCGTCCCGCGGGAACATCGAGACGTTGCGGCGCCCAGGGGCGGACCAGTGGCGGCCCCGGCTGGCGCGCCGCCTCCCTTCGTGCCGCAGACAGGGAAACCGTATAGTCCTCATCGTCAGCGACTGCCGGGGGTGGCATTGCCGGCCGCGATGCCGCCGCGGCATCGGTGGGACGCATTTGTTGCGATATGGCGTCGAGGCTCTCGGGCGACATTGCCACGATCTCGACCCCGCCGGCGACCGCGCGGTTGGAAACGACCACGGCGTCCGCGCCGAGGACTTCCTTGGCACGCCGCAGGCAGTCGCGCGCCGAAGCGCCGACGAAGCGTCTCACAGTCATGTTCTGGCTCCGATGATGGACGTCACCTTGATGATCTTGGAATCGGGCACCTCGCCGTTGGCGATCACCTTGAGGTCAGGCACGGCACGACGCAGGAAGCGCGACAGCAGCCAGCGCAAAGCCCCAGGCACCAGCAGCACGGCCGGCCGGCCGAGTTCCTCATGCTGCCGGGCCGCGTTGGCGGTCTCGCTCAGCAGGGTATCCGCCAGCCCCGGCTCGATGCCTCCGGCGTCGCTGCCGCCCTGCAAGGCCTGCCCGAGCAAGCGCTCGAGTGCGGGATCGAGCGCCATCACCGGCATCTCGTTGCCGGTCGGGTAGAGCTGCTGCACAATTGCACGCCCCAGGGCAATCCGAACCTGCGCGGTCAGTTCAAGCGGATCCTGAGTACGCGGCGCATGCTCGGCAATGGTTTCGATGATGGTGCGCATGTCGCGGATATTCACGCCCTCGTCGAGCAGGTTCTGCAATACCCGCTGCAGCGCCCCCAAACCTATCTGCTTGGGTACCAGGTCCTCAACCAGCTTGGGTGTCTCCGTCGCCAGGTGGTCGAGCAGGGCCTGGGTCTCGAGGCGGCCAAGCAACTCGGTGGCGTGGGAAAGAATCACGTGATTCAGATGGGTGGCAACCACCGTGCCGGCGTCCACCACGGTATAGCCCAATACGTGGGCCTGTTCGCGCAGTGCGCTGTCGATCCAGATCGCGGGCAGGCCGAAGGCCGGATCCTGCGTCGGCGTCCCCGCCAGGCTGCCGGAAACCCGGCCCGGGTTGATCGCCAGAAATTGTCCCGGGTATGCCTCGCCCTGCCCTATCGTGACGCCCTTCAGCATCAGGCGATAGGCATTCGGGCGCAGTTCCAGGTTGTCGCGGATGTGCACCTGGGCCGGCAGGAAGCCGATGTCGCGGGCGAATTTCTTGCGCAGGCCGCGGATGCGCTTCAGCAGGTCGCCGTTCTGGGCACGATCCACCAGCGGGATCAGGCGATACCCGACCTCGAGACCCAGCACATCGACCGGCGCAACATCCGCCCAGCTGGCTTCCAGGCTCTCGCTCGTGACCGGAGCCGGCGGTTCCGGCGTGACGATTTCGCCGCCGCCAGGCGCCGGCTTGCTGAACTGGCGCCAGGCAAGGTAACCCAGGCCGCCGGCGAGCAGCAGGAACACCAGGTTGGGCATCCCCGGGATCAGTCCGAGGATGCCGAGGATCGCGGCCGTCAGCGCCAGCACCATGGGGTTGCCGAAGAGTTGGGCGACGAGTTGCTGGCCGACGTCCTGATCTGAAGCGACGCGGGTGACCACGAGGCCGGCGGCGGTCGAAATGATCAGCGCCGGGATCTGTGCGACGAGGCCGTCGCCGATGGTCAGCAGCGTATAGACCTTGGCAGCGTCGCCGGCATTCATGTCGTGCTGGAGGACGCCGACGATCAGGCCGCCGATGATGTTGATGAACAGGATCAGGATGCCGGCGACGGCATCGCCGCGCACGAACTTCGAGGCGCCGTCCATCGAACCGTAGAATTCGGACTCCTGCGCCACCGTGGCACGGCGCTTGCGCGCCTCGTCCTCGCCGATCAGTCCGGCGTTGAGATCGGCGTCGATCGCCATCTGCTTGCCCGGCATCGCGTCGAGCGTGAAGCGCGCCGCGACTTCGGCAATCCGGCCCGCGCCCTTGGTGATGACGATGAAGTTGATCAGCGTCAGGATGATGAAGACGATGATGCCAACCGCGTAGTTGCCACCGACCAGGAAATGGCCGAAGGCCTCGATCACCTTGCCGGCGGCATCCGGGCCGGTGTGCCCCTGGAGCAGGACCACCCGCGTCGAAGCGACGTTGAGCGACAGCCGCAACAGCGTAGTTACCAGCAGGACGGTGGGGAACACCGCGAAATCCAGCGCCTGGCGCGTGTACATCGCGACCAGCAGAACCATGATCGAGATCGCGATATTGAAGGTCAGCAGCACGTCCAGCGCAAATGCCGGCAGCGGCAGCACCATCATCGACAGGATCAGGACGATCAGCAGCGGCGCCAGCATCTGGCGCGGATTCAGGCGCTCGAGGAAGTCCTGGAAGGTCAGGCTGTCGTTCATGCCGGAACTCCCGGATCCAGACCCGGCGGCACCGCGATGTCCTGGGGCGCCAGCGGCTCAGCCACTTCGTCCGCCCCGGCAGCAAAGGATTTCACCTGGTATACCCAGGCCATGACTTCGGCCACCGCAGAGTAAAGCCCGGCCGGAATGGCATCGCCCACTTCCGCATGGCGATACAGCGCCCGAGCCAGGGGCGGCGCTTCGAGCAGGGGCACCTGGTTCTCGCCTGCCAGTTCGCGGATGCGCTCGGCGATGAGGTTCATCCCCTTGGCCACGACCACCGGTGCCTGCATGCGGGCCCCGTCGTACTTCAGCGCGACCGCGTAGTGCGTCGGATTGGTGACCACCACGTCGGCCTTCGGCACCTCGGCCATCATCCGGCCGCGGGCCATTTCGCGCTGCTGGCTGCGTATCCTCGCCTTGAGCTGCGGATCGCCCTCGCTCTCCTTCATTTCCCGGCGCAGTTCCTCGCGGGTCATCTTCAGGCGATGGTGGTACTGGTAGAGCTGGAAGGGCACATCGATCGCGGCAATCAGTGCCAGCCCGGCGATCAGCGCCACGAAACTGACGAACAGCACTTGGGAAAAGGAGGTCAAGCCGACCTCGATGGGGGCGGAGATCAGCGCAAACAGCCTGTCCTGCTCATGACGCACCACCCAATAGAGAACCAGACCGATCAGCAGGGCCTTGAGGATGGCCTTGACCAGCTCGGCAATGCTCTGGCTGGAAAACATGCGCCCCAGACCCTTCACCGGGTCCATGCGCGCCAGATCGAGCTGCATGGCCTTGGGAGAGAGTATCCAGCCTCCCATCGCCAACGGCGTGACGGCGATGGCGACGATCACGGCAAGGAATATCGGACCGGCCACAACAAAGGCCTCGAGCGTCAGTCCCAGCGCCCCCTCGCGCATCACCACGGGATCGAATGCGGCGGCGCGGCTGAAGCTGAGTCCATGGCGCAGCACGTCGGCGGCGCGCTGGGCAATCCAGCCGCCAAGAATCCAGAATGTCGCGGCGCCCGCCGCCAGCACCATGAAGGCCATCAGCTCGCGCGACTGCGGAACATTGCCCTCCTCGCGAGCCTGCTCCAGCCGGCGCGCCGATGCGGGTTCGGTTTTCTCGAGGTCGCTTTCCTCAGCCAAGGACGGTCTCTCCCATGACGGGGATTATTCCCGGCAGTGACAATTGGGAGCCGGCGAAAAAGCGCCGAAACCTCGACCTATTCAGGCAGCGCGGAACATGGCTTGTCTGCGCTTTGGCGACTTTGCCGCGGGGACTGCCCCGAGGCGAAGGCGGTGACGGCGGGGAAAGCCGTCAGACCTGTCCGGATTCGCGCGCCTTGCGCTCGCGCTCGGTTTTCGTGATGTAGCGCTGGATCAGCGTCGACGCCGCATGCGGCAAGCGGACGAACTCGAAGCCCCCGCGCTTGGACGGCACTCCGCTGCGACTGACGACTTCGCTTACCCAGCGCAGCTTGAGCGTGGTGGCAATGCTGCCACCCTCCGGAAGGTCGATGCTGCAGTCGGCGAACTGCATGTCGGTCTCGAGCGGCAGGTCGGCCGGCAATCCCGAAAGACTGACACCACCGATGCTCAGATCGACGACCGGTGCGCTCAACGCAATGCTGGCGCCCGACGCATCGTTGCAGCGGAGGCGACAGCGCAGCGGATGGATGATCGGTGTCAGCAGCCGAAAATATTCCCGCCGCTGCAGGCGCAGGATGCTGTCCGGAAGCTGGGCATGAAATGTCGGACGACCATCGACCACGACACGCCTGACGCCGCGCAGGATGAACTGGATCTCGACCTTGTCCAGCTGGGCGGAACAGAACAGCTTGTCGGCCTTCAGCGCCGCCTCGTTCATTTCGCTGCTGGCGCCGAAATCCAGGAGCATGCCGTTCTCGCCCCAGCTGATCAGGGTTGTCAACACCATGTCCTGCCCGCCGTTGAAAATCATGCTGATCAGCGAGACATGCTCCGAGAGCCCACGGCATACCGCGAACATCTCGTTCTTGCTGGTCAGCAGGTACTGGCTGTACTTGTCACCCGGCAGGAAATCGGCCAGCGAGCGCGTCGGTACAGCGGGATTCGAGCCTGGCGAATTGGGCGGAGTGGTCATTTCAGTTCGGGATACCGGCAGTACCGGAGTCGGCCAACGGCCAAGACCCCGCACGCCTCTCGGGCAGCAATCATGGGAACGGCGCAATTCTAGCTTGGATTGTTTTTCTCGGCCAAGCCGGAAAATACCGGCGGCTCGCCGCGTTCGACCTTGTAGAGCCAGGCCAGCAGTTCGGCCACCGCAACATAGAGTTGCGGAGGGATGTAGTGATCAAGGTCCACTTGCGCGAGCAGCGCGACCAGGGCCGGCGATTCGTGGACATAGACGCCATGCTCGCGGGCGCGTGCGATGATCTCGTCGGCGATCAGTCCGCGCCCCTTCGCAACCACCATCGGCGCCGTCTCGCCGCCGGCGTACTTGAGGGCAACGGCAAGGCTGCGCCTCCCGTCCTCGTCAGGCGGATTCATCGCGCTTGACCTGTGCGCCGGCCAGGTTCAGGCCGGCCGCGGCGAAGGATTGCTGCAGCCCCGGGAGCGCCGCCTCCAGCCGGGTGCCGCTTGCCGCCTCCGTCGCTGCCAGCATGACGTTGGCCACCGGGCCGTTGAGTTGCAGCCTTACCTCGATCTCGCCCAACCGCGGCAAACTCAGGTGCAGGCGCGTTTGCCAGACATCCTGCGGTTCGGCTGTTTCGCCGGGGCCCGACTGGTCGCGGCGGATTTCCCAGTCCATGACCTGATTCGGCCAGACCTCGCCTTGCCAGACCAGCCGATTGCTGGCGCCGGCTTCGAGTTGCTGCTGCACCAGCGGACGCAGTTCATCCGGGATCGCCGGCAGCCTTTCGGCGGCGGCGGGAATTTCGGCTTCGAGCTGCCCGCCGGGTAGCGGGCCGCGAGCGGCGATGGCTTGTTGCAGATCCCTTGGCGACAGCGTGGCCGTGGCGGCTTCGCCAGGTCGCGGCGACGTCGCCTCGTCGCCTCCAGCTGCGGCCCAGAGCACTAGCGCCGGATGCGAAAAGCGTCCCTGCGGTTCGGCCAGAAGGCTCGCCAGGGGACGTTGACCCAGGGCCCATTCGGCCTGGTGGGACTCGTAGAACATGCCGCTGGCGGCCACGGCGCGCGCGAGATTGGGCGGCAGTTCGCGGGCGATCTCGGCCCCGTTTACCGGCACTTTCGCCAGCACCGGGCCACCCCGACTGAGGCTGGCCGGCGGCAGGGATTCGCCCTCGGGCCCGAACAGCGTGGCGATCAGCTGCCCGGCGCGCGAAAGGCTCGCGTTCTCGAAGGGCGCCATCTCCGGGCCCGCAGGCGCACTGCCACGCTGCGCCACGATGGCCTGCCGTGTATGTCCGACGACGACCAGGTCCAGCGTATCGCCCGCCTTCGCCCCCTCGGGCAGGGAAAGCGTCATCAACCGGCCGGCGACCAGCGCCCGGTAGGTGTTTTCCGGGAGAACCTCCTGGATCCTGGCGCGAAACGCCTGCCCTTGCTGAAACTCGCGCAGTTCGGCGGAAATTTCGCCGACAGCGCGGACCGGATTGG
>JALHNN010000020.1 GCA_022843505.1 Sulfuritalea sp. | reverse complement strand
CGACGGCCAGGCCCCATTGCTGCGCGTCGTCGCTCGCCTGATGAACTGGCGCTCGCGCCTGACCGGCATCGCCACCGGCGACCAGGCGATCTTCGTCCGCCGCGAACTCTTCGAGCGCGTCGGCGCCTACCCGGAACTGCCCCTGATGGAGGACGTACGCCTCTGCGCCACATTGCGGCAACTGGCGCCGCCGGCCTGTCTCGCCGACCCGGTGACCACCTCGGGGCGGCGCTGGGAACAGCGTGGCGTGGTACGCACCATCCTCCTGATGTGGTGGCTGCGCACCGCCTTCTTCCTTGGCGCCAGCCCGACCTGGCTGGCCCGGCTCTACGGCTACCGACCGGTACCCTGAACCATTCCAGTTGCGTACGGGGGGCTGTTGCAATTTTTCATCCCGCATCGCAACAACCGCCTCCAAGTGCTTGTCAATGAAAGTGGAACACGGCATATTGTGTCCCATGACAACCCAATCCCGAAGCTCCGGCGGCAACTCCGAATCTCTGCCTTTCGTCGTACGCTGCGTACGTGATGAAGCGGAACTGGCCAAGGCCGTAGCCATCCGGCGCAGTGCCTACGGGCGCCACGTCCCCGAACTCGCCGCCCGCTTCGCCGCCCCCGAGCCCAGTGATCTCGACGGCAGCAGCCGCGTGCTGGTGGCCCTGGCCAAGCTCGACGGCATGCCCCTGGGCAGCATGCGCTACCGCACCAACCAGTTCCAGCCGCTCGACCTCGAACAATCCGTGACCCTGCCCGCCGATCTGCGCGGACGCGTCCTCACCGAGGCCACGCGCCTGGCGGTAAGCCAGGCCGCCGTCGGGCGCGTCGTCAAGGCCATGCTGATGAAAGCCATGTACCTGCAGTGCGAGGCGGGCGGCATCGAGACCATGGTGGTAACGGCGCGCCACCCGATGGATCGCTTCTATCACTGGCTGCTGTTCGAGGATGTCTTTCCCGGCGGCGACTACATCCCGATGGCCCACGTCGGCATGATTCCGCACCGGGTCATGGCCTGCGATGTGGTCGCCACCAAACGGCACTGGCAGGCGGTCGATCACCCCTGGTATTCCCTGTTCTTCGAAATGCAGCACCCCGACATCGAGCTGACGCCATTTCCCGTCGCCAAGCCGCGCGAGGAGCGCGAACTGGAGGGCGCGCAGCCCACCGCGAGGACCCGACACCGCGACATACGCTAACGCCCGTGCCTTCGTCAGCCACCCCGGGGCATGAAACGCTCACACAATAGTTGGGCCATGGGCTGCAAACTCGGCCCGCCCCCCTTCGCCCCCCTCGCGGGGGGTTCCTGACCGGCTCGCTTCGCTCGAAATCGTCAGCGACCCACTTGTTGTTTCACGCTAAGATTCGCGCATGACCCGTAAACGCCGCCCCCGCCCCCCCCCGGACGCGGCCAAATGACCTCCCGTACGCGGCGTCTGCTGTTGCTGGCTTCGCGCCAGTTGCTGCGCGACTTCCTGCAGCGCAATACGCAGTGGCTGGCCCGGCTTTCCGTCATCGCGATCCCGCTCGCGCTAGGCGGGATCATGCTGCTGGCCCTCTTCGCCTGGGATTCCGATACCGCCGTCAGGCCGCCGGCGGACCTGCCATTCACCGCGCTGTCCTTCGTCCCCGACGACGGGCAGATCGAACCGGCGGCGGCCCGCGATGCCTTGCGCGGGGCGAAGCCGGTCACATCCTTCGACACCCAGCTCTCCGAAGCCCCGGTCTGGTTTGCGTTCACGCCGCCCAGGCTCGACAACGACAGTGCCGGAACGCCGCTGGTGTACTTTCCGTCGCGCCACATGCGCACCCTCTCCTGCTGGCGCGGCAATGCGCTGGTGCCGCTCGGAACCGCGACGCGCGCCGGCACCACGGGCGGGCTGACCCAGACCAACACCGGCTTCGCCACCGCGGCGGGCAACCTCTCCGGCGTCCCCCTGCTATGCCGCGCCACCTTTGTCGGCCCGGCGCGCCTTTCCGTGACGGCATGGAAGGCCGCGGATTTCGCCCTGTCGACGCGCAACTTCGCCAACGACATGGGCCTGCTCGAGGGCGGCCTGACGGTGCTGGCGATCTTCATGCTGCTGGCCGCCCTGGTCAACCGCGAACCGCTGTACATCGTCTTCGCCGCCTGGCTGATCGTGAATGCGCGGCTCGGCGCCAACTCGGCGGGCTGGGACACGCTCTGGCTCGGTCACCAGGTGCCGACCGGCTGGCTCGACGGCATGCGGAAAATCATCTTCGCCAGCAACTTCCCGCTGACGGTCTACCTGTTTACGCGCCTGTTCCAGAACGACCTGGGCAAGGTCGGCAAAGGCACGCTGCTGCGGGTGCTGGAACTGCTCTACCTGCCGATGTTCGCCGCGGCCCTGCTGCTGCCCTACCGCCACTTCATCCCCATGCTCTGGCTGTGTTCCTTCATCGGCTACGGCATCATCGTCTATTACCTGGGCAGCATCCTGCTGGTCTCGCGTTCGCGCATCGCGATGTGGTTCGCCGGCTCGCTGGTGGTGACAGCCGTCGCCGGCTTCGCCGAAGTGATCAAGGCCATGTTCGGCCTGCCCGGGCCGCTGCCCTACGTGAACAGCGTCACCGCGGCGCTGAGTTCCGGACTGCTGGTGGCGATGGCGCTGGCCGAACAGATGCGCATCGAGCGCTCCGGGCGCGAGGGTGCGGAAAAGGCGCTGCAGAAAACCTACGACCAGGTGCCGGTGGCCTTTTTCACCGCCGACGCCACCGGCCGCCTGTTGCGCGGCAACCCCGCGCTCGGGCGCCTGCTTGGCCAGCGGGTGCTCGAAGGCCGCGCGCGCTGGCAGGACTACTTCGAGCCCGGCACCTGGGAATCCCTGGCCAGCCTGCTGGCCGAAGGACCGCGGGCCCAGCTGCGCTTCCAGTCGGCCGACCAAGGCGCCTGGTACGAGGCGCGAGCGTCCATCGGCGATGGCCTGATCGAAGGCTCGATCGAAGACATCACCGAAGCGGTGACGGCCAACCGCAAGCTGATGTACCTGGCCGATCACGACCAGCTCACCGGCACCCTTTCGCGCCGCGCCATCGAGCAGGCGCTGCGCGGCGCGATCCGCTCCGCCGGCGAGCAGACGCCTGTGACCCTGGCCTACATGGATCTCGACCGATTCAAGACGGTCAATGACCTCTTCGGCCACACCGCCGGCGACGAAGTCCTGCGCCAGGTGTGCAGCCGCATGACGAAGTCGCTGGGCAACGAGAACCTGCTCGGGCGCATCGGCGGCGACGAATTCCTCATCCTGCTGCCCGGCATGGGCCTGGTCGAAGCCACGGCGCGCTGCCGCGAGCTGGTCGAGGTGATCGACGCCAGCCCATTCCGCGTCCAGGACCTGGCCTTCCGCATCGGCGTCTCCTTCGGCGCCGTCGAAGTGACGCCGGGCATCGAGGTGCCCGACCTGATCTCGGCCGCCGACCGGGCCTGCCGCGAAGCCAAGCGCCTTGCGGTCTCCGGCCGCGTCGTCGCCTACGGGGCCGACGCGCCGGCCTTTCAGGAGCACGAGGAGGAGCGCGTGCTGGTGGCGCGCCTGACGCCGGAGCGGGCGCCGGAATTCCTTGCCATCGCCATGCAGCCGATCATGTCGCTGGCTGACCCGCAGGGCGGCCTCGACTTCGAAGTACTGCTGCGCGCCCGCGCGCCGGATGGCAGCCCCCTGCCCGCCGGCCGCGTGATCTCGGTGGCGGAAGCCCACGGCCGGGTCGGCGTGATCGATCGCTGGGTGCTGGCAACGGTGCTGGAATGGCTGGACACGCACCTGACCCAGCTCGCCGCCACGCGTTTCGTCACCGTCAATTTCTCGGGCGCATCGATCAACGACGAACAGTTCATGGCCGATGCCTATGCCATGCTGCGCGCCCATCCGCGCGCCGCGGCGCGGCTTTGCGCCGAGATCACCGAAGGCGTCGCCCTGCGCGACTTCAGCCAGACGCGACGCGTGCTCGAGCGCCTGCGCGAATTCGACGTCAAGCTGGCGCTCGACGACTTCGGCGCCGGCTACACCTCCTTCATGTATCTCTCCGACCTGCAGGCCGACGTCATCAAGATCGACGGCGCCATCGTCGAATCGGCGGCGCGCCACCCCTCGCGCCTCTCCATCGTCCAGGCCATCGCCGACCTGTCGCGCAACCTCGGCATGCGTTCGATCGCCGAATGGGTCGAGGATGCGGCGACCCTGCGCGCCATGGCCGAGGTCGGCATCGATTACATCCAGGGCTACGCCATTGCCCGCCCGATGGCACCGCGCGAAATCCTGCTCGGACCCCACGCCGCACACTGGATCGCCGACGGCACGATACGCACGGCGCTGGCCGACATCCAGGCCAACCGCCTGGTGGTCGATGACGGCGCCATCTATTCCGCCGGCAAGAACCTGCACTAGGCCGAACGCATGACCCTGCGCGGAAAGTTCTGGCTGGCGCTGGCCCTGATGGCAATGGCCGCCACCTTGGTCGATCTCGGCTATGAGTTCCGCCACGAAGCCGGAGAACGCGACTCCGAACCCCTCCATGATGCACGCAGCATGGGGCAGCTGCTGCTGGCCGTGCGCAAGGTGTATCACGGGCACGTGGCGGCGGACCGCGACGGCGGGGCCCTGGTTCCGGAGACGGCGCTGGCGGCCATCTCGGAGGAGTACGCGACAAAGTATTCCGCGGACGTGAGCTTTCGCAATGTCTCGGATCGCCCGCGCAATCCGGACAACCAGGCCGACCGCCTGGAACGCGACGCCATCGCCTGGTTCCGCGAGCATCCGCAGTCCGCGGAGCGGACGCAGTCGGTTGCCGGGCTGAGCGGCAAGGTGGTGCTGCACTACAGCCTGCCGCTGCGGGTCGATGCGTCCTGCCTGCGCTGCCACGGCCCCCAGGCGCGCGGCAACGCGGAGGAATTCAGGACGGGCGAGGTGCGCGGCCTGATCAGCATCCGGCTGCCCTTGGCGCGCTACCAGGCGACGGCAATGGAGCACTGGCTGAACCGCATGGCATGGAGCCTGGCGACCTACGCGCTGATCTTCCTGGCGCTGGGCTTGCTGATGGACAGGCTGATCCTGCGCCGGCTGGAGCGCATCCGCGCCGGCACGCGCCGGCTTGCCGCCGGCGACAGGCATGCCCGCCTGGCCGACGAAGGGACGGACGAACTGGGCGATCTGACGCGCGACCTGAACCGCATGGCCGACGAGGTCGCCGAGCGCACCGAGGCTCTGGCCTCCAGCCGCGAGGAACTCGGCCGCCACCGCGACCAACTCGAATCCCAGGTCATCGCGCGTACCGTCGAGCTGGCCTCGGCCAAGGAGGCGGCCGAGAAGGCCAACCTCGCCAAGACCCGCTTCCTGGCGAACATCAGCCACGAGATCCGCACGCCGATGAATGCCATCCTCGGCCTCAACCATCTCCTGCGACGGGGCAACCCGAGCGACGAACAGGCCGACCGGCTGGCCAAGGTCGATGCCGCGGCAAATCACCTGCTGGGCGTGATCAACGACATCCTCGACATTTCGAAGATAGAGGCCGACACGCTGCAGCTGGAGCAGCAGGATTTTGCCCTGGGGGCGATATTCGACCACATCCGCTCGCAGACTTTCGATGAAGCCAGCGCACGCGGTCTGGTACTGGAAGTCGATGCCGGTTCGGTGCCGACCTGGCTGCGCGGCGATCCCGCCCGACTGCGCCAGGCTCTGTACAACTATGTCAGCAACGCGATCAAGTTCTCGCAGAAGGGGCGCATCGAATTGCGCGCGCTCCTGCTCGAGGAACGCGGCGACGAACTGCTGCTGCGCTTCGAGGTCGAGGACTCGGGCATCGGCGTTCCTGCCGAGGAACTGCCCAACCTGTTCCGCGCCTTCGAGCAGATCGATACCTCCGACACGCGCCGCTATGGCGGCGCGGGCCTCGGGCTGGCAATCACCCGCCGCCTCGCCGAACTGATGGGCGGCGAGGTCGGCGTCGAAAGCCGGCCCGGGGAAGGCAGCCGCTTCTGGTTCACCGCCCGCCTGCATCGGGGCCACGGCATCATGCCGCCGGTGAGCGAGATCCGCATCGAGAGCGCCGAGGTCGAGCTGCGCCGGCACCACGGCGGTGCCAGACTGCTCCTGGTCGAGGACAACATCATCAACCGCGAGGTCGCGCTCGAGCTGTTGTATGGCGCCGGGATGGACCCGGACATTGCCGTCGATGGCCTGGAAGCCCTGGAGAAGGCAAGCGCCGTGCGCTATCGACTGATCCTGATGGACATCCAGATGCCGCGCATGGACGGCCTGGAAGCGACGCGCGCGATCCGCGCCCTCCCCGGCTGTCGCGACCTGCCCATCCTGGCGCTGACAGCCAATGTCTTCGAGGAAAACCGGCGCGCCTGCCTCGAGGCCGGCATGAACGATTTCGTCGCCAAGCCCGTGGAACCCGAGGACCTCTATGCGGCCCTGCTGAAGTGGCTGCGACAGTTCCCGGCAGCGGAGCCGGCGCCCGACGAGGTCACCCGGCCTGCGATGCCCCGGCCGACGCCGGCGCGAGCTGCCGCCGCGGCGGGCGGCGTGCCGAAGCTGCCGAACCGCAGTGCCGAGGAATGGCGCCAGCGCCTGCAGGCGGTACCTGGCCTCGACTTCGTTCGGGGGGTCGATGTCGTGCGCGGCGACGTGCGTACGTATTCGCGCATCCTGGCCCTGTTCGCCGAAACGCATTTCAAGGACATCGCACGCCTCGAGCAGTTCCGCAGCGAGGGAAACATCGCGGCGCTGAAGGAAATTTCGCACACCCTGAAAGGCTCTTCCGGGAGCGTCGGCGCGCTCAAGCTGTCCGACGCCGCCAAGCAGTTGCACGCCCTGATCCTCAAGGAGGGCACGGCGGAGGAAATCGATCGCAGTTGCCGGTCGCTGATCGGCAAACTGACGCGAACCGTCAAGGACCTGCGCGCGGCGCTCGGCGAATAGCGCGTGCGTTCAGGCCTGGCGCCGCGCCGCGCCCGCGGCGTGATCCAGCCACTCGGCCACAACGGGCCAAAGATTCGCCTCGCATTGCGGCTTGAAGAAACCGAAGTGGCCGATGCGCTCGAGCCCGTGCTGGGCTGGCTCGATCAAGCGGAAATCGACCCCGCCGTGGCGATAAGCGCCGTGGATCAGGCGCGCACCGGACTCATGCAGCAGTTCGTCGTCGGCGAAGCTCAGCGCCAGCACCGGAAAGCGCGCCGTGGCGTAGGCCTCGCGCGCGCCAGGCTCCCCGGAGAGCAGGTAGTCGGGGGTCAGGCACCAGCGCCGCCACTGCATCAAGGCGCCTGTCGGCAGGTCGCCGACAACACCGATGCGCGATCCGGGAAAGTAACCGAACAGGGGACACAGCGTCGGCGCCAGCACATGCCACAACAGCGGCGCCGATCGCCTGGTACGCGGCGTGAGGTGGCGTGTCGAACCGCTGCCGACGGCAATGTTCACCAGTCCGGCGATGCGTTCGCGGGAGGGTAGCAGCGGCGCCACCTGCCCGCCGAAGCTGTGGCCGACGACAAACAGCGGCAGCTCGGGGGCACGCTCCGCCACTGTGCGCAGCAGGGCGTCGTAATCCTGGTGCAGCCAGTCGCCGAGGTCGGCCTTGACGCGGCGACGCGGCCCCGCCAAGGACTCGCCGATACCGCGATAGTCGAAGGTCCAGGTCGCATAGCCGCGCTTCGCCAGGTAGCGCGCGAAGGGCGCATAGAAAGACTGCGCCACGGCCATCGCGGCGGCGATCACGACCTGGCCGCGCGCCGGCCCCGGCGGGTCGAAGCGGTAGACCGCCAGTTTGTGGCCGTCGGGGGCTTGATGGGAAATCGCTTTCATGCCCACCTGACGGCGCGCAACCGGGCCGAGGGCCGGCGCCGCCTCGAGGGCGCGTGGCCGGCGGCAGGAAGGAAGGCCGGTCGATAGGGGACGGACATGAACGCCTTTTACCACCAAGGGAGATGGCGGCGCGATCAGGATGCCGGATTTACCCCGGCGGCCGGGGTAAAGACACGGGGATTGAGGAAGGACTGAGAAAGATGTTGACTTTTTGTCCTGGACAATTATAATCTGTTCATCGTCAATCAACATGGAGAACGCGATGCGCAAGATTTTTCTCACATTCCTTGGAGCAGCTGCCCTGGCCGCCCCTGTTCTGGCTTCAGAGCGCATCGTGCTGGCCATGGCGACAACCGGGGCGTCGCTTGCCACGACCGTTCCGGATGACATCGCCGTTGCCGAATGGAGCCTAAAGCACTCCTCCGTGTCCAGGACAATACCGCCCGCCGTCCTGGACAATTCCTTGCTGTTGCTGGCCCGTGCGCGCACGGAACTGGCGGCCGGCAATGCGCGGACGGCTCAGGAACTGATACGGCGAGCCAACCGGCCGCTGATAGAAATGGAGGGGCATGCTTCCCGCGGCAAGCACCCGGATGCAATGCGCCACGTCCAGGAGATGCGTACCACGCTGGTCTCCATCATCGACGCGGCCGAACGCGTCGCCGCCGAGGAGTCGGCCCCCGCCGGCTTCGTCGCCGCCGCGCGGAAGTCGCTGCAGCGCGCCGACGAGTTGCTGGCCGGGCAGAAAACCGATCAGGCCCGCGAGTTGATGGCGCAGGTCTATCTCGAGACCCAGCAGCGCATCGCCGACTTGCGCAAAGGCGATGCCTTCTACATCGCGGCGCCGAATACGCTGACCGCCGCCGACTGGGATGACGGCTTGCGCCGCATCGACGAGCGCCGCCAGATAACCGGCTACCTGCTGCTCGAAGCCCGCGCCGAAGGCATCGACATCGAGCCGCTGCAGTCCGGCGCCCGCGAAGCCGAAGCCGCGGTTGCCGAAGCCGCCCGCCTCGCCGACGCCCGGCGCTGGGATCAGGCACTGCAGCGCCTGGATGTCGCCTACGCCAGGTACGAGGAATCGTGGCGCGCCGTCGGCATCGAATGGTGAAGCACCCGATCAAGGAGAGCCCCATGTACGCCAGACTCATCGTTGCCGCCTGCACCATCCTTGCCTCCACAGGCGCCGTTGCCGCCCGTGGCGACGCCGCTGCCGCCCGCGACGCCGGCGCGCCGGAGACGCTCGACTGCCGCGCCGCATTGGGCGACACGGCGGTGCGCTGGGAGGTCGAACTGGACAGTTCGCTGCCGCTGGCCGTGGTCGATGGCGACGACGCCCCAGCCGAGTATGCCGCCGCGCATGCCCGGGTGCGCCTTGCCGCCATCGGGCCATCCTTGCTGATCGGCCTTGCCTCGGGGCGCTTGCTGGTCAGCGACGGCGACGGACGCCCCCTCGCCCTCGGCCGCTGCACGCGCGCCCGGACCGTATGAATTCCCGTGTTCCACCGACCGGCGGCCAACCGCCGGCGGCGATCATCGCAGCACCCTCACCCCCACCCTAAGGAGATCCGCCATGCCCAATTCCTACAACCCCGATTTCATGCAGCTGGCCGAGGAGCTTCAGATCGAGATCCTCGAGTCCTACGTGCCGGACAGCCGCCTCCATGCCATCCTCAACAACCCGGTTACCGAGGGCATAGACGAAGGCTGAGCAAGCGGCGTCGCCCCCCCCTACGAACGGACGCTGCGGTGTCCGTTTTTGCTTGCATGACGGCGCGGCCTGCGCTCAATGGAAATCCCGGCTGCCGGCGACCAGCGCGCCGAGCAGTTCGCTGTGATCGAACAGGCGCTTGGCGACGAGATGCACCACGGCGTGCTCGCCCCTGCCCTCCACCTGCAGCTGGCCGGCCACGCCGAGCAAGCGGCTGCCGAGCAGGAGTCGGCGCTGGCGGGACGCCAGATCATTGAACACCACGATGTTGGCGCTGCCGGTTTCGTCCTCCAGGGTGACGAAGATCACGCCGCTGGCGGTGCCCGGCCGCTGGCGGCAGGTGACAATGCCGGCGCAGCGCACCACGGCGCGATCGCCGCAGTTGCGCAAGTCCAGGGCCGTGAGGTAGCGCATCGCCGCCAGCCGCGTGCGCAGCAGCGCCAGCGGATGGCGGCCGAGCGTGAGGCCGAGGCTGCCGTAGTCGGCGACGATCTCCTCGCCCTCGCGCGGCGCGGGCAGCGCCAATTCCTCTTCGCGCAGCGCAACGCCGGCAAACAGATCGCGTTGCAGGGGCACGGCGGCGGCCCAGGCCGCCTGGCGGCGGTGGCCGGCGAGGCGGCGCAAGGCGCCGGCGCCCGCCAGCAGGTCGAGCTCACCCTGCTCGAGCTCGGCGCGGTGCGCGAGATCGGCCAGATCGGTAAATGGCCTGTCGGCGCGCGCGGCGACGATGCGTTCCGCCGCCGCGGCGGGAAAGCCCTTCAGCTGCTGCAGGCCCAGGCGCACGGCGGAAAGTGATTCGCCTTCCAGCGTGGATTCGCATTCACTCGCCGTGACATCCACCGGCCGCAACTCGACGCCGTGGCGACGGGCGTCCTGCACCAGCTGCGCCGGCGAGTAGAAGCCCATCGGCTGCGAATTGAGCAGGCCGAGCAGGAAGGCCGCCGGCTCGTGGCACTTCAACCAGGCCGAGACATATACCAGCAGCGCGAAACTCGCCGCGTGCGATTCGGGAAAGCCGTATTCGCCGAAGCCCTGGATCTGGCGGTAGAGCGCCTCGGCGAATTCGTCGGCATAGCCGCGCTCGTGCATCCCGGAAAGCAGGCGCTCGCGGAAAGGCTCCAGCCCGCCCTTGCGCTTCCAGGCCGCCATGGCACGGCGCAACTGGTCGGCCTCGCCCGGCGTGAAACCGGCGGCGACGATGGCCAGTTGCATCGCCTGCTCCTGGAAGATGGGTACGCCCAGGGTACGCGAGAGCACATCGCGTACCGCTTCGCTGGGGTAATCCACCGGCTCCAGCCCCTGCCGCCGGCGCAGGTAGGGATGGACCATGTTGCCCTGGATCGGGCCGGGGCGCACCAGCGCCACTTCGATGACGAGGTCGTAGAAGCAGGCCGGCCGCAGGCGCGGCAGCATGGCCATCTGCGCGCGCGACTCGATCTGGAACACGCCCACGGTGTCGGCGCGCGACACCATCGCGTAGGTGGCGGCGTCCTCGGCCGGCACATCGGCCAGGCCGAACGGCGTGCCATGCCGCCGCGCCACGGCCGCCAGCATGCGGCGGATCGCCGAAAGCATGCCCAGCGCCAGCACGTCGACCTTCATCAGGCCCAGCGCGTCGATATCGTCCTTGTCCCACTGGATCACGGTGCGGTCGGGCATGGCGGCGTTTTCCACCGGTACCAGGCGGTCGAGCCGGCCGCGCACAATCACGAAGCCGCCGACATGCTGCGTCAGGTGGCGCGGGAAGCCGATCAGCATTTTCGCGATGCCCAGCCAGCGCTGCACCGCGGGATCCTGCGGATCGAGGCCGACTTCGGCGAAGCGCTGCGCCAGTTCCTCGCGCTTCTCCCACCAGGCCAGGTTGCCGGCCAGGCGCTCGATCGCCGCCAGCGGGAAGCCCAGCGCGCGGCCGGCATCGCGCAGTGCGCCGCGGGTGCGGTAGCAGATCACGGCAGCGGCCAGCGCCGCGCGTTCCCGGCCGTACCTGGCATAGATGTACTGGATCACCTCCTCGCGCCGCTGATGCTCGAAATCGACGTCGATGTCGGGAGGCTCGTTGCGCTCCTTCGAAACGAAGCGCTCGAACAGCATGCTGGCCCGCGCCGGGTCCACCTCGGTGACGAAGAGCGCGTAGCACACCGCCGAATTCGCCGCCGAACCGCGCCCCTGGCAGAGGATGCCCCGGCCGCGCGCCCAGGCGACGATGTCATGCACGGTGAGGAAATAGGGCGCGTAGGCCATATCGGCGATCAGGCGCAGCTCATGCTCGACCTGCATGAGGACCTTGTCCGGCACGCCCGCCGGATAGCGCCGGGCGAGGCCATCCTCGGTGAGGCGGCGCAACCAGGAATCCGGCGTCTCGCCGGCCGGCACCACTTCCTCGGGATATTCGTAGCGCAGTTCGGTCAGCGAAAAATCGCAGCGTGCCGCCACCGCCAGGGTCTCGGCCAGCAGCTCGGGCGGATAGAGGCGCGACAATGCGAGGCGCGAGCGCAGGTGGCGCTCGCCGTTGGGGAAGAGCGCGTGCCCGGCGTCGGCCACCGTGGTCTTCAGGCGCAGCGCGGTCAGCGCATCCTGCAGCGGCCGGCGCGAACGCGCATGCATATGCACATCGCCCGCCGCCAACAGCGGCAGGTGCAGCGCCTCGCCCAGTGCGCGCAGGGCGGCGAGGCGCTCGCCATCGTCCGGACGCAGGTGGCGCTCGCAGGCGATCCAGGCGCGGCCGGGGAAATGCTCGGCCACCCAGCGCCCTTCTTCCCGCCAGATCGCCGTGTCAACAGCGCCGACTCTTGAATTCACTGCGGGGACCCACAGCGCCAGGCAGCCGGGCACACCGCCGCCGTCCCAGCCGGCGAGGTCGGCGCGTGACAGGCTATAGCGGCCCTTTGCCGCGCGACGCCGGCCCAGCGTCACCAGCGCCGCGAGATTGCCGTAGCCGGCGCGGTTGCAGGCCAGCAGCACCAGCTTCATGCCGCAGGCCAGCACCAGCTCGGTGCCGTGGATCAGCCGCAGCGGCTGGCCGCGGGCCGCGAGGTGGGCGCGCACGCTGCCGGCGAAACTGCACTCGTCGGTAATCGCCAGCGCCGTGTAGCCCAGCTCGACGGCGCGCGCCACCAGTTCCTCGGCGTGGGAAGCCCCGCGCAGGAAACTGAAGTTGGAGACACAATGCAGCTCGGCATAGGGCGGCAGCGAGTTCATGGCAGGCCGGACAACTGTATTTATTTACAGCTTACCGCAAAGCCCGACCCAGCGCATCCGTTGACCTGTGTCAGTCACGCAGGCACGGAATCGCCGATACTGTCTCACCATGCAAAGAGTCTCGTGCGTCAATCCAGATCGAGAGGAGTCATCATGAAGAAAACCGCACTGCTCCTGGCCCTGGCCGTCAGCAGCCTTGGCACCGCCATCGCCGCCGATCCGGCAAAGATCGACTGGGGCAAGATCCCGGTGGTGAAGGTGCCGCTGTTCTACCCCGGCCAGTCCTCCTACGAATGGCTGCTGAGCGATGCCCACAAGGGCGCCGCCAGGGAAACAAGGCGTGGCGACGCCTGCGCCTTCTGCCATGACGAGCCCGACGCCGAAAAGGACATCGGCAACAATATCGTCGCCGGCAAGCGCCTCGAGCCGACCCCGGTCAAGGGCAAGAACGGCTACCTCGAACTCAAGGTGCAGGCCGCCTTCGACGACAGGAACGCCTACCTGCGCTTCCAGTGGCCGACCAACAGCAAGACCCGGCCCAGCATCGACTACCCCGGCTATCGCTTCGACGGCAAGGAATGGAAGGCCTATGGCGGCCCGCAGCTCAACGCCGACGTCCTCGCCGGCAAGAAGCCGGCGATCTACGAGGACCGGATGTCGATCATGCTCGACGACGGCAAGGTGCCGAATTTCGCCAAGCAGGGCTGCTGGCTGACCTGCCACGACGGCGAGCGCGACATGCCGAAACAGGCGACCAAGGAAGAAGTCGCCGCCAACGCGCTGATGCAGGCGATCAAGAAGGCCGACGTGCGCAAGTACCTGCCGGCCAGCCGCAATGACCCGTCCGACTGGAAGAGCGGCAAGACCGTCGAGGAACTGGCGAAGATCAAGGCCGACGGCGGCTTCGTGGACCTGATCCAGTGGCGCGCCCATCGCACCAACCCGATCGGCGGTGTCGATGACGGCTACGTGCTGGAATGGCGCAACTTCGACGCCGGCAAGAACCACTTCGCTTCCAACATGGACAGCGAGAAGAAGCAGCCCAAGTTCATGTTCGACGCGGCCAGGTTCGGCGCCAAGGCCCTGACCGCGGATGACTACGGCAAGAAGGATGCCTTCCTCATCAAGGGCAGCAATGCCCAGGCTTTCGATCCGAACGCCGGCTGGAAGGACGGCGACATCCTGCCGCAATACGTGCTCTCCGCCGCCGATGCCGCCGGTTCCGCGGCCGACAACAAGGGCACGGGCAGCTGGAAGGACGGCGTGTGGACCGTGGTCATGGTGCGCCCGCTGGGACTGACGAATCCCGACGACAAGACGCTGAAGGCCGGCGGGGTGTACAACGTCGGCTTCGCCGTCCATGACGACAACATCACCACGCGCGGCCACCACGTCAGCTGGGTGCGCAGCCTGGGCCTGGGCGTCAAGGCGGACATCGAGGCGGTGAAGCTGCCCTGACAGGCACCGGGCAGGGCAATGACGACGCCGGCCAGCGTTGCGTTTTTCGACCGCCAGTTCCGCCGGCAGGTCGAGCGGCAGGATTTCGCGCTCAATCCGTTTGAGCTGGCCGTACTGCCCCTGCTGCGCGGACGGGTGCTCGACTACGGCTGCGGGCTGGGCAGCCCGGCGCTGGCCGCGGCGCAGCGCGGCTGCCGGGTCACCGCGCTCGACGCCAGCGCGACGGCCATCGCCAGCCTCCGTACGCGCAGCGAGGGGCTGCCGCTCGAGGCCGTCGAGGCCGAT
>JALHNN010000019.1:2184-14562 GCA_022843505.1 Sulfuritalea sp. | reverse complement strand
GACCGCCCAGGGCCATCAGCAGGCACCCCCCCATATCCAGACAATAAGGGGCTTGTGCTGCACGCGAACAATCCAGGACGCGTCTCCCACGGGTTCTCCCAAGGAAACGTAGAGATCGCGGAACACGCCGGTGTCTATCGCCGCCTCGGTCATCGGCATCTTCTGCACCAGGTACATGCGCTTCTCGGGATGCAACACGGTCACCGGCGTCCCATTGCGGGTCACATTGACGGTTGCACGCACCGCGACGTAGTTGGGCCCTCGAACTTCGCCGATGTCTACCATCTGAAAATCATAGCCGCCTGCCGACACCTTTTCGCCCGGCCGCATCTTGACTTCGCTCATGCTCTCGTAGCCCTTGACCATGGTGACGCCGAGGATGAACACGCCGATGCCGACATGGGCCAGCAGCATCCCCCACTTCGCCAGCGGAAACGAGGCCAGGCGCGAACCGACGTCGGCATTCTCGCCGCGTTCGCGCAGGTGTTCGACAAGCACCCAGGCGCTCGATGCGATCGCCCAGACACCCAGCAGCACGCCGAAAGCCACCAGGGGAGTCCAGCGCCCAAGCAGCAGAGGCAAGGCGATTGCCAGCAGCGCGGCAAAGCCCACGGCCCAGCGCAAACGGGGCCAGAAATCGATCAGCCGCGCCTGCTTCCAGCGCGCGAACGGGCCGATCCCCATCAGCACAACCAGCGGCGCCATCAAAGGCGCGAACACGGCGTCGAAATACGGCGGGCCGACCGAAACCTTGCCCAGGCCCAGCGAATCGAGGAACAGGGGATACAGCGTGCCGAGCAGAACCGCGGCGGCGGCGACCACCAGCAGGACATTGTTGGTCAGCAGCAGGGTCTCGCGCGACAGCAGGGCGAACCGGCCACCCATGCCCACCGACGGTGCGCGCCAGGCGAAGAGCAGCAGCGAGCCGCCGATCACCGCAACCAGGAAACCAAGAATGAACACGCCTCGCGCCGGATCGGTGGCGAAGGCATGCACCGAGGTCAGCACGCCGGAACGAACCAGAAACGTTCCTAGCAGCGAAAGCGAAAACGCCATGATCGCGAGCAACACGGTCCAGTTCTTGAAGCTGCCCCGCTTTTCCGTCACCGCCAGCGAGTGGATCAGCGCCGTTCCAACCAGCCAGGGCATGAACGATGCATTCTCCACCGGATCCCAGAACCACCAGCCGCCCCAACCCAGTTCATAGTAGGCCCACCACGAGCCCATGGCGATGCCAAGCGTAAGGAACAGCCAGGCGACGGTCGTCCACGGCCGCGACCAGCGCGCCCAGGCCGAATCCATGCGGCCCGAAATCAATGCCGAAATGGCGAAGGCGAATGCAACCGCAAAGCCGACATAGCCGACGTAGAGCAGGGGCGGATGGATTGCCATGCCGACATCCTGCAGCAGCGGATTCAGGTCACGACCGTCCGGCGGCGCGGGAATCAGCCGTTCGAAGGGGTTCGACGTCAGCAGCAGAAACAGCACGAAACCGACGGTGACCAGGCCCATCACGCCCAGGGCATTGGCCACCGTCTGCAGCGGCAACCGCATGCTGAACGCTGCCACGGCGATGGTCCATACCGATAGCGTGAACACCCAGAGCAGCATGGAGCCTTCGTGACCGCCCCAGACCGCCGTCACCTTGTAGAACAGGGGCAGCAGCGAGTTCGAGTTCTGGGCGACGTAAAGCACTGAAAAATCATCAGTAACAAATGCAGTTGTCAGGCATGCATAGGCTGTCAGCATCACCAGGAACTGGGCCGCCGCCGCCGGCCGCGCGATCCCCATCAACCGCTCATCTCCGCGCACGCTGCCGACAATCGGCACGATCCCCTGCACCAGGGCGACGCCGAGCGCGAGGATCAAGGCAAACTGGCCAATTTCAGGAAGCATTCGTGGCTCCGAAAGATGCTGCTGGAAACAAAACCTTCAAATTTTACACCGGGAAGCTCGCGTGCAAGGCGCGTGCCAGATCGTGGAAGCAAAACCTGTCCTCCTCACGAATCCTTCGCAAGCGGCCACTACAGCGGGTTCCGGCGCCTGGCAAAGGGTATTGGCAGCACCACCGAGAACGGGTAGTCTGGCATCCTTTTCTCACCTGCCGGGAAGTTTTTCATGCTCACCTTCGTTCAATCCGCATTCAGAAAGCGCCGCTTTACTGTCACCTGGCTACTGACCGCCGTCGCGCTTGTCAGTTCCGCGACCGGGATCGCCCAGGACAAGTCCGCTTCCGGTCCGATCGCCGTCTGCGTCGAATGCCACGGCAACGACGGACTGGGATACAAGGCCGGGATTCCGCACCTGAATGGTCAGCCGATCCCCCTGCTGACCAGCATGTTGAACGCCTACCGCGAAGGCAAGCGTCCGACCAAGGTCAAATTTCACAAGGACATTCCTGCCGCCGACGTTGGCGCCCTGGCCAAGCATTACGCCGAACAGAAGGCGCAGCGTCCAAAGTCGGCAACCAAGCCAGACCTTGTCGCCCGCGGCGAACCGCTCTACGCCAACCGCTGCGCCGATTGCCACGTCGACAGCGGCCGTGATTCGGACAAGGAGGCGCCCTTGATGGCAGGGCAGGATGTCGACTACCTCGTCGCCCAAACCCTCGCCTTCAAGTCAGGGGAGCGCAAGTTTCCCTACCTGATGGACAAGGCCTACAAGGATCTCAGCGACGATGACCTCACCGCCATCGCCCACTACTTCGCCAGCCAGGACCAGGTTGCCTCCCAACAGGGACGCAAGCGTCGGCGCTGAAGCGCCGGTCTTATCGCGATCCGCTGTGAGCCGTCGCGACGACACCTACCCACCGCCTTCCGCCAAGGCGGTGACCGCCAGGCTGGAGGCACCGGATGGCAACCGGCGTCTGCTCACCGGCCTGCTGTGTGGCGCCGCGCTGGTCCTCCTGCCCCCGGCGATGGCGGCTTCTCCGATCGAAAACTGCATCGACTGCCATGGAACAGACGGCGTCGCGGCGGAAGACGACACCCCCCACCTCAACGGCCAGCCCGAGCACCTGCTGGTCGGAATGATGAATGCCTTCCGCGAAGGTCGGCGACCGCCAAAGATACTGATGCACCGCGAAATTCGTGACGCCAATGTCGAGCCGATCGCCGCCCACTATGCCCGACAGACGGCCCAGCGACCCAGGCAGACTGTCAATCCGGAACTCGTCGAACGCGGCGAGCTGCTCCATTGGCGGCATTGCGCCGATTGCCACATGGACAGCGGCCGCGCCTCGGAAAAGGAAGCGCCGCTGACTGCCGGGCAGAATCTCGATTACCTGATCAACCAGGCGCGCGCCTTCAAGACCGGCGCCCGTGCGCTGCCGGCAATGACCGAACGGATCTTCCGCGAACTGAAAGAAGACGACCTCGTCGCCATCGCGCATTTCTACGCCGCCCAGGCTCAGCTGGCACCAAAAGAGGGACGCCGGCGCCGGCGCTGAATCCTTCGTCCCTAGCGCGTGACCTCCATGCGCGCCGTCGAGTTACCGGGATCGATCGCCAGCACCTCCTGAAATACAGTCCGCGCCTCCTCGTGCCGCCCCAACGTCCTCAGCAGGGCCGCCGCCCGTAGTCTGGGACGCACGTCACCGGGCGCTACGGTGGCGGCGGACTGGAACGCCGCCAGGGCCTCCGCCGGCCGGCCGAGCGCCGCAAGTGCGGCACCAAGGTTGTAATGCGCCTGGAAATTGAACGGATCCACCCCGATCGCCCTGCGATGCGCTTCCGCCGCCTCATCGAGCCGCCCCAGGCGAGCCAGCGCCACGCCGCGGTTGTTCAAGGCATCCGAGTAAGCGGGTTGCAGGCGGATCGCCCGCTCGAAGTGGGGCAAGGCGGCCAGCGGTACGCCGCGCAGCATTTCCAGCGTGCCCCGGTTGTAGTGCAGCGTCGGTCCGTCCGGGTCGATCTTTTCCACCTGATCAAGCATGGCCAGCGCCTCGTCGAAGCGCCCGAGGTCCATCAGCACGCGGGACAGCGAAAGCATTGCATTTGCCGAGATGCGTCCGCCCCCTCCGGCGAGGCGCAACACCACGTTGGCGTGGCGCGAGGCCGGTTCCAGCGCGCCGCGCTCGGCGTAGAACTGCGCCAGCAGGGTATGCGCGACATGATTTCTGGGATCGAGCGCGATCGCCCTCTGGTAGAGGGTCTCCGAGTTGCGCCAGTAGCCGGTCTCGATGAAAGCGCGCGCCGTCAAAGCGATCACCGAAAGGGCAGCGGCCGCGGCAATTCCCGTGCTCATGGCGCGCGCTCGCGCGAAATCGGGCACCGGCAGCAGCCAGGCCGCCATGATCAACAGGCCGATGGACGGGATATAGGTATAGCGGCTGGCCCAGGCCTGCACACCGACCTGCACCAGGCCGATCACGGGAACCAGGGTACCGAGAAACCACAGCCAGCCGACCAGCATCGCCGGCGTCCGCTCGCGCCAACGCCAAGCCAGATAGGTCAGCGAGAAAATCATCGCCAGCGAGGCGGCAACCCACACCAGGGAGGGCATCCGGAACACCTGGAAGAAGCTCTGGTCGCTTGGCCAGACATGCTGCACGATGTAAATCCCGTACGACGAGATCGCATTCAGGACACGCTCCGCCAGCGAAAACTCGTCGGTCGTGCGTATCGCCCCGCCGACGGACTGCGCCACGACGGTCATGAATGCCGCAGCGACGGCAAGCCCCAGGAAGGGCAATTTCTCCAGCACCCGCGGGCGCCAGTTCGCCGACGTCAGCCTGCGCAGCGGCCAGTAATCGATCAACAGCAGGAGGGCCGGCAGGGTCACCAGCATCTGCTTTGATAACAGTGAACAGGCGAAGGCCGCCAAGACCAGCAGGTAGCGCCTGACCGACGGCGCCCGGGCGTATGACAGATAGGCATGCAGCGCGATCAAGCCGAACGCGGCACTCAACACGTCCTTGCGTTCCGACACCCAGGCCACGGACTCCACATGCAGCGGATGCACTGCCCAGATGATGGCCACCAGCGCCGGGCGCCACAACTCCCCCGTCATGCGCCGCAGCAGGGAGTACAGCAACAGGCTCGTCGCCAGATGCCAGGCCGCGCTGCTGAGATGGAAACCACCGGCCCAGGAACCAAACAGGCTGGAGTCGAGCAGAAGGGATAGCCAGGTCAGCGGATGCCAGTTGGAAGCAAACAAGGCCGTGAACGCCCAGACCACGTTGTCCCAGCTCAGCCCCTGGCGCACACGGAAATTCGATGTGACGTAGGCCTGGTCGTCCCAGCTCAGGAACTGAAACCAGGCCGTCTGGGTGTAGATCGCCGCAACGGCCAAAACGATCGCGGCCACCGCGGCCAGGTCGGGCAGGCGGCGATCGGACCCCGACGCCGTGCTCATTCCGTGCTCTCGACCCCGCCGCCGAGAAACTGGAAGATCTGTACCCTGGAATTGTGCGTGTCGGCAACGAAGATGCGGTCGCGGCGATCGATCCATATCCCGCTGGGCAGGACAAACTCCCCGGGCGCCCCGCCTTCGCCGCCGATCGCCATCAGGAACTGGCCCTTGCCGTTGAAGACCAGCATCCGGTCGTGGAAGCTCTCAATGACGTAGACGTTGCCTTCGCTGTCGACCGCCACGCCCTTGGGCCTCACCAGGTTGCCGACGAAGTTGCCGCGGGTGCCTATGGTCGCCAGCGGTTTGCCGCTGTCGGCCGCCACCACCATGATGCGGGCATTCATCGAATCCGCGATGTAAAGTTTGCCCTTGGCCACCGCCAGGTGGGTCGGCCAGTTCAGCAGGAGTTCTTCGCCGTTGCCCCGGTCCTTGCCGCGATCTGCTCCATCGCCTTGCTCACCCCAGGCATCCAGCAACTTGCCGTCGAGGCCGAAAACCTTGATCTGGTGCGCCGGCGTGTCGGTGACGAACAGGCGCTTGGTGGCGGGATCGTAGGCCAGGCCCGTGGGACGGCCGAGCTGCCCCTCGCCGATCAGCGACAGCGGCTTGCCGCTGGAGTCAAGGCGCACCACCACTGCGAGATCGGCATCGGCAACGTATACGTTCCCGTCCTCGGCGACCGCGATGCCGACCGGGGCCATGAACAGCCTCGTGGGGGTCGCACTGCGCCACTCGTCGACGCCGCGCGCCGCGGAATCGAATACCACCACCGACTGCCGCCCGAAGTCGGTCACCAGCACGCGCCCCGCCGCATCGACCACCCCCGCCTGCGAACGCGAGAGCTCCTTGGGTTCCTCCCTGCCGACCACGATGGCGCGGATCAGTCGCGACAGGTTGGCCATCGAGACCCCGGGCTCGCGCTTCTCGGTCACGTAGTTCGGGTCGCCGATCAGTTCCCCAACGTAGTGGTAGCGCGGCACCTCGCCCTGCCCTATCGGCGGCCAGGTCAGGTGCTCGGCGTTCGCCGCCGCCTGTCCGAGCAAGACGAATTGCCGCGGTTCGGCAGCGCAACCGGCAAGCAGAAGGGAGATTGCGAGCCCAAGCAGGACGCGACAATCGGCACGAAACTTGCGTAACATTGATCGAATTCTGCTGTCGAAATAGCGAAATCTTACTCTCAAACTCGTACTACCAAGACCGCCCTCGACTTTGCCAAACGACGAATGCCCCATGCCTGACGCCAAGGCCCACCATAGCAGCCCAAGCCATTCTTTCCCAATTCCGGGAATGAAGAACGCCGCGTCTCGAATTCCGGAATGCGGACTACTGTTTGCCCCTACGAAACCAGGGGGATACAGTACCCTCGCCAACGTCGTCTGTCTGCCGCTCACATTGCTGTTTCTGGTCTATGCCTCCCCTGCCCTGGCGCAAACTAGCGATCTGAACGACACGGGAATCATTCTCTGTGCCAATGGCGAGAGCAACAGCATTCCTTGTTCCTATGCCGATAGCGATCCGATCGGCTTCCCTCGCCAGGATGGCCAGATGGGACGCTCCGCGCAAGCGGGTGCCGCAGGCTTCAGTTTTTCGACCGTTTCCTCCTGCACCCTTGACAGCGTGACCGGCCTCACCTGGGAGCGCAAGGTAACGACCGCTGGCAATTACCAGCTCAACACCAATACCTACAGCTGGTACAGCACGGATTCAGCAAGAAACGGGGGGAAATCCGGCACCAGCGGCACAGCCGCGGGCACCACCTGCTTTTCATCGGTCTGCGATACCGAAGCTTACATTACCTACGTAAACAGCCAGAACCTTTGCACCTTCAACAACTGGCGACTGCCAACCCGCCTCGAACTGATCAACATCGTTGACGCATCGAAACAATTCAGTGGCAGCGCCGCGGTGGATGCCACTTTCTTCCCCAATATCCGCACCGCCCGTTACTGGACGAGAGACAATTTTGCGGCCAATCCGAATAGCGCACGCTGGGTAGATCTCGGCACGGGCGCCGATGGTGTGGCGGATAAATCGAACAAGTACCACGTCATTCTGGTGCGGCCATGATGTTCTCCCTTGGCACAATCGGAAAGAACACGCGGCGCATTCTGATTCTTGCAGCAATCCTGCATGCCGCCAACGCTGCCGCCAATTGCTCACCTATGTCGGGCAATACGGAGGCAACTCCGGATGTGAACCTGACCGACAACGGCAACGGCACGGTAACCCATGGTCCTACCGGTCTGATTTGGAAAAAATGCGTCGAGGGCTATACCGACAACAACTGCACCACAGGCGCGGCAACGACCTATACCTGGCGCGATGCTTTGCAGCGCTCGACGCTGACGTTTGCCAGCCAGACCGACTGGCGCGTGCCCAACCGCAATGAGCTCCTTTCGCTGGTCGAAACGGCATGCTCTTCGAATACCATCAACACGACACGCTTCCCCAATTCGCCGCCCAGCGCGACTGTCTGGACCAGCACCCCGCTCGGTGTTGGGGACCCCGTCTCGGCGTGGGCCGTGCGTTTTGGCGACGGCAGGCTCGAGTCCAAAGACAAGTCATCACAGAGCTATGTCCGTCTGGTACGCAGCGGCGCCGCCACCAACCAGACCTTCAGCAAGGCGGCCAACTTGCCTACGGGCGGGCCGAATGCCTTCAGTTTCACGGCCAACACAACAGCAATTCCCAGCACGCTCGTCACCTCGAACACCGTAGCGCTGACCGGCATCACCGGTTCCGTGCCGATTTCCATCACCGACGGTGAATACTCGATTTCCAGTGCCGTCACCTTTACCAATGCCACCGAAACGGTGAATCGCGCGGCCCACGGTCTGGCCTTCGGCGATACCGTGCAGTTCAGCAACAGCGGCGGCGCCCTGCCGACCGGCATCAGCGCGGCAACCAACTACTACGTCACCGGTAAAAATTCGATCGGCGCCACGATAACCTTTACCGACACCGGCGATATCGTGAACTGGACAGGTCACGGTTTGACTGCCGGTACGGCCGTCGTATTCACCACGACCGGAACCCTGCCGACAAGCCTGACCGCCGGTACTACCTACTATGTTCGCACGTCAGGTTTGACTGCAAACGCGTTCACGGTCTCGACCACCGGAGCGGGTGGCACCATACGCACCTTCACGGGTACCGGCACGGGTACCCACACCATCTGGACCGACAAGGTGCTCGCCGACAGTTTCTCGATCTCCGCGTCGGCTGGCGGGATCCAGGCCCTCAACTTCACAACCGATGGCACCGGCACAAACTATCTGGCCGGGCAAACCTGGGCGACCTCGGGAACTGTTGGCAACAACGATGCGTTACAGGCAAGACTTCTCTCCGCCCCCACTGGGGGTACGACCAAGGTAGCTACAGTAAATGTCAATGGACGTACTGCCGGGTTCTCGGTGACCACCCTCGCCCCCTCACCGATCGCATTCACCAGCCAGTCCGGTGTGCCGATCAGTTCGGTGGTCACATCGGACGCACCCACCCTCTCGGGCATCACCGGATCGGTAAATATCACCGCCCTGTCCGGTACCGGAGGCAGCCTGGCGGTTCTCAAGAATGGCACGTCATATACCGCGGCCAACCTGCCCCTGGCGGTAAGCAACGGCGACACGATAGCGTTGCGCCAGACGACATCGGGTTCCGCCAGCACCGCCACCACCGCGATCGTGACGATCAACGGCCAGAGCTTCACGTTTACCGCGACCACGGGAGCGGGTGGTGGTGCTGAACCGGCGGACTTCAGCTTTACATTGCAGAACAACGTGGCGCGCGGCGCAAACATCACTTCCGATACGGTACAGGTGACCGGGCTGACCACGGCGCGGGATGTGACGATCAGCGGCACGGGTGCGAGTTACCGCATCGGCCGGCAGGTAACGTTCAGCAATGCCTCGGACCTGGTCAATTGGACAGGCCACGGCTTGCCAGTTGGCACCCAGCTTCGTTTCGTCAACATCGCCGGCGGTCTGCCAACCGGTTTGGCGACGGGAACCGACTATTACGTCATCAGCGCCAACCTCACCGGCAATGCCTTCCAGGTCTCGACCTCTGCCGGGGGCGCCGCCGTCAATTTCACCAGCGATGGAACCGGCAGCCACTTTGCCGAAGTCAACGGCGTGCCGGTGACAATTACCAATGGCAGCGACCTGATCAACTGGACAGCGCATGGATTGCCGGTCGATACCATCGTTGAATTCAAGGTGTTGCCAGGCGGGACTTTGCCGGGCGCCATAAATGCCAACACGCCCTATTACATCATCGCCTCGGGTCTGGTAGCGAATGGCTTCAAGGTATCGACAACGAGAGGCGGGACTCTGCTCAACATTACCTCTGACGGTTCCGGTGTCTATGCCCAGCGGATCGGCGCGACGTTTACCACGGTCGATGCCACGGCGAACACCATTACCACCACCACGGCGCATGGTTTCACGTCGGGGGAACCAGTGATGTTCCGCGGCAGCACGCTGCCAACCGGTGTGAACACCACCACGGTGTACACGATCAGCCCCAACAGCCTGAGTTCGACCGTGTTCAAGGTGCAAAGTGGCGGCAGCGATGTTGACTTTACTGCCACCGGATCAGGCACCCGCTATATCGAACGAGTGATGGGGATTATGAACAACAACTCTCTCACCGTAAGCGGCACGTCCTCGACCAGCATCAGCACTCAATCGACCGTCACCGCAACCATCAACAGCCGAAGCTTCGATTTCAATTTCACCACCGGCGTTGAACCGACCGACTTTTACTTCGAGGAAACCTACGGCGCGGCCCTGAACCAGACGACCTGCACCACCAACGCAAATTGCGCGTCGGGTACATCAACCTTGGGCGGAATTGCGAGCGGCAGCTCGAACACGATTAGCGTCAGTTATTCCACCAGCGGTGCCGTGAGCATCAATGGCGGCGCCTGGGCAGCGTCGCCAACCTCCTTCACCAGCAATGGCGCGGACACCATCGCGGTGCGGCTGCAGACACCGAACTGCAACTACTCACCGGTCTGGGCCGACGTGACAATCAACGACATTACCAGCCGCTTCATGGCCTGGACAGGGGGCGGATTGACAGGGCCCGCGGCAATTGCCTTCACCGCGCTGACCAACCAGGCTAAGAATGCCCTTATTCAGTCCAATCAACAAACGGTTAGCGGACTCGGCGTGACACCGACCTGCATCAGAGTGGAAAACGGCGAATACCAGATCGGTGCGGGAGCCTGGACATCGAATCCGGGAACCATCGCGAACACGAACCTGATCCGTGTGCGCCACACCTCGTCGCCAATGCCCAATATGCTCACCCGCACGACACTGTTCATCAATGGCGAGCCTTTCGTGTTCGATGTGACCACAGGACCATGAGTACCCAACTGACCCAGCTGTTTCTCGGTGCATCGGCCGTCATCGGGACCGCATTCGCGGCCGGAGTACCGGCCACTGGTGTCCCCGACTGTTTCAACGGCAGCAATGTCGTGACCTGTGCCGAGACAGTCGCGCCGGCGATGAGCTACACCAAGCTCGATAGCGCTGGAACCCCTCTGGATGCCGCGGCAACCGGTTGGGCCTGCGTGCGCGACAACGTCACCGGACTCGTATGGGAGGCCAAGACCGGCGACGCCAGCCTGCGCGGCCAAGGCCACCGCTATGCCTGGTTCGACGCCGATACCAGTCGCAACGGTGGCGAGGCAGGCGGTCTCGGCAGCACCGACAGTTGCGCCAACACACTGGGAGATCTGGCCTGCACCACGGCCAACTACATAGCCGCTATCAATGCGGCGACCCTCTGCGGTTCGAGCGACTGGCGTCTGCCCTCGCAAAGCGAACTGCTGACCCTGATCCATGCCGGCACCGTTCAGCCCGCCATCGATACCGGCTACTTTCCGCACACGGCCAGCTCCCCCTACTGGTCAGCCAGCACGCACGCCAGGATGCCTGCCGCGGCCTGGGGAGCGCATTTCGGCTACGGCGCATCGCACGCCGAAAGCAAGGCCGCCGCGAACGCCGTCCGTGCAGTGCGCGGTACCTGGAGACCGTGATGAACCGCGTCAACCGTGTGCGGCTCCTCGCCATGACCTTTGCAGGGTTGCTGGCACTCGTCGCGCCGGCCGCTGAGGCGGTATGCACGGCCGGTCCGCCTTTGCCCGGCGTCGCCGAGCAAACCCCGGACGTCGAGTTCCTGCCTCGCGCCGACGGTACGGCAGTACATATCCGAACCCACCTGGTGTGGAAGCGCTGCGCCGAAGGCCAAACCTGGTCCGGCGACACGTGCTCGGGATCACCGCAACTGATGACCTGGGACGCGGCGCTGGCCCACGCCGACGTCGCAACCGATTCCGGTGCCAGCGATTGGCGGGTACCGACACGCAAGGAACTGGAATCCCTCATCGAGTTCTGCGGCCACAGCCCCACCATCAACCAGAATGTTTTCCCCGCCACGGCCAGCGAGCGGTTCTGGAGTTCCACCGGCTTTCAGTCCGACAATTCGCGCGCCTGGGACGTGTATTTTTCGGACGGCTATGTCGGTGCATCGTACAAATCAACCGCCCAACCAGTGAGATTGGTACGCACGCTTAGCCCCGGCGACTTGCCGCTGGCGCAGACCATCAGCTTCGGCACGGCACCCGCCCTGGGCTTCGGCCAGTCAGCCGCGATCACGGTAAGCGCGAGTTCGGGCCTCGCGGTGACGCTGTCGGCGGCAACGCCGGCGGTCTGCACCATCGCCGGCACCACGGTCAGCGCGATCGGCACCGGTACCTGTCGCATCAACGCCAACCAGTCCGGCAACGCCACCTTCGCCGCGGCGCCCACGGCCAGCCTGGATATCGCCGTCGGCGTCGGCGCGCAGACCATCAGTTTCGGCGCCATCCCGGTGCTCACCGTGGGCGGCAGCGGCACGGTATCGGCCACCGCCTCCTCCGGTCTGGCGGTGACCCTGGGCAACCTGACGCCGGCAAGTTGCTCGCTTAGCGGCAGCACGGTCACCGGCGTCAGTGTCGGCACCTGCATCATCGCG
>JALHNN010000019.1:1162-2174 GCA_022843505.1 Sulfuritalea sp. | reverse complement strand
CGGCCAATCAGGCTGGCAATTCCAGCTACGCCGCGGCGCCGCAGGTGACGCAGAGCATCCCGGTCAGCGCCGCCACCGGCGGCGGCGATCCGCCCACGCCGCCCGCCGCCCAGGTGACGATCACCCTGCTGGCCGGCTGGAACCTGATCGGCAACGGCAGCGACACCGCCTTCGCCGTCGACGAGATATTCGGCCAGAATGACCAGGTTTCCAGCATCTGGAAGTGGGTGTTCAAGGGCCGCGTGCCCGGCATCCGGTATCCGGCCTGGGCCTTCCGCAGTTCAACGCTGCCGGACAAGGGACAGGCCTACGCCGGGTCCCGCGGCTACGAATTGCTGAGTACGGTGAATCCGGGCGAGGCCTTCTGGGTCCAGGCCAAGAGCGCGTTCAGCGTCACCCTGCCCGGCGCGCCGCTGGCCGCAAGCGCCTTCACCCCGGCCGGCGTGCCGGCCATGCCCGGCGGCGGATCGCTGGCGCTGGAGCGCGGCTGGTCCCTGATCGCCACCGGCGAAGACCTCTCGCCCGAGCAATTCCACGCCGCCGTGGGCGGCGCGGCCAGCAAGCTGGTCAGCCTCTGGGCCTGGGATCCGGCCACCGGCAAGTGGCTGTTCTACGCCCCCGACCTCCAGCAGCGCGGCGGCACCGTACTCCGGGACTATGCCAACCGGCGCGGCTACCGCGACTTCCTGCAGAACGGCAAGCGCCTGCTGCCCGGCACGGGCTTCTGGGTGCATCGCCAGTAGGCGCCCCGCACCACGCAATCGCCTGCAAGCAGGGCCCGCCCCCTGCGGCGGCAATCGATTGGCTGGCTGCCGCTAACCCCCGGCAGGCGCCGAGATTCCCGGCGGCCCCCCGGCCGGTACCGAAATGCTTGGCGGTGCCTCGAACTCCGGGGTCGCCGCGGCCGCGCCGGCACCGGAGGCAGACGCCGAACCGCCGGCCGCCGCCGCGCTCGATGCGGCGCCCGCGGCGGAAGACGCGCCTCCCGCTGAAACCGTAGCTGCGGGGTTCG
>JALHNN010000019.1:0-1152 GCA_022843505.1 Sulfuritalea sp. | reverse complement strand
CCCCCAGCGCCGACTCTTGCCGGCGCCGGTGTCGGTGCCGACGTAGCGCCGCTGCGCGTGCCCCCTTCGGATCCGGACGGGTATTCGGTCAGCGACGGCCCGGGGCGCTCGATATTGCGCAGCACATAGGGCGTGATCGAGAGCAGGATCTCGGTCTTCTCGGCTTCGGTGCTTTCGTTGGAGAACAGTCGGCCCAGCACGGGGATGTCGCCGAAGCCGGGCAGGCGGCTGCTGCCGAGTTTCTCGTCGTCGCGGATCAGGCCGGCGAGGATCTGGGTCTCGCCGCTTTTCAGGGTCAGCGTCGTCGAGGCCGTGCGCGTGCCGACCTGCGGCACGGTCTGGCCGGTGCCCACCTGCACGTCCTTGACCACGGAACTGACTTCGAGCGCCACCTTGATGGCGACGTCATCGTCGAGGAAGACCTGCGGCTCGACTTCCAGCTTGAGGCCGACATCGAGGTAGGTGATGTTCTGCGTCACCAGGCTGGTAGTGGCGCTTGAGGTCGTAGTGCTGTAAGGGACCCGGTCGCCGACGTGGATCTTGGCTTTCTCGCGGTTGCGCACGCGGATGCGCGGGTTGGCCAGCAGGTTGGCTTCCGAGAGCACCTTGCGCAGGTTGATCGCCAGCAGCGGATCGAGGCCGGAAACATTCACCACCGAAGACGGCAGGCCGCGCACCGTGCCAAGGTTTGATGGCGAGGGCACGCTGAACTTGATCTGGGTCGGGAAGCTGAGACCAAGTTCTCCCAGGCGCGTGCGCTTGATCTCCATCACCTCGACCACCAGCATCACCTCGGCTTCGGGCTGGTCGTGGGCGGCGATGAGTTTTTCCGCCAGCGCCACGGCCTCGGGCGTATCTCGCATCACCAGCGTGTTGCGCTTTTCGTCGATGAACACGTCCTTGGCCTTGACGATGGTCTTGAGCAGGGCCATCGCCTGCTTGGCGTCGGCGCTCGACAGGTGGAAATTGCGGATCACCAGTTCCTGGTGCTCCTTCTGCTTTTGCGGTGTAGAGGGGTAGATGAACAGCGTGCTGGCATTCAGCACGCGCTTTTCCAGCTGGTTGCTCAGCAGCAGGGAATCGATCGCCTCCTTGATGCTGGCATTGCGCACCAGCACCGTCACCTTGGCATCGGGCTTGATGTCGCGGTCG
>JALHNN010000018.1 GCA_022843505.1 Sulfuritalea sp. | reverse complement strand
TCGGAGCAGTTGACGATGCTCTGGAAGCGCTTCTTGTGGGGGCGGAGATAGGCGTCTTCCCATCCCGTCTTATCGACCATCATCGCCTTCATCGTGTCCTTGGAGGCGTGCTTGGCGAAATCGTCGATCACCGATTCCACCCGCTCGCGCGGCACCTGCTTGAGGGCGGCCATGGCGTGGCCGAGTTTCTGGACTTCCTTCGGTCCCAGGTTCCTGAGTACTTCGGCGGCTTCGTCCTGGCCCAGCGACAGCAGCAGGATGGCGCTCTTCTCAATGCCCTCCTCAGCCTTCACCGCGCCCCACCCAGTCCTTGATCATGGCAGCGACGGCTTTCGGGTCCTGCTTGGCCATTTCGCGGGCGGCCGCGAGCTTGGTTTCGTAGTTGTGCTGCTGTACCCCCTGGGGAGTTTCGTCGACGGTCGCGGCGGCACGCTCGGCGGCTGCCCGGGTGGCCGCTTCGGCAAAACTGAGCAGCACCGGCTTGACGATCCGCGTCCAAAGCCAGAATACGGCGACAGCGATCAGCAGATAGCGACCCGCTTCGAGCAGGGTGGAGATCAGCGTCGGGCTTTGCCAGATCGGGGCATCGGGGACGACTTCCTTTTCAACCGCGGTAAAGGGGGCATTGGCGACATTCAGCGTGTCGCCGCGCTCCTTGTTGAAGCCCACGGCCTCCCGGGCCAACTCGTTGATCTGCTTGAGGTCGTTCTCGGAAAGCGGCGTCCCCTGCACCTTGGCGGCATCTTTCGGATCCTTGGGCGCGTCCTTGCGGTAATTAACCACCACGGCCACCGACAGGCGGCGCACCGCACCGGGCGCGACCTTGGTATGGCGCACGGTCTTGTCGATCTCGTAATTGACCGTGGAGTTGCGGCTGTAATTCTGCTGCGCGGCCGGCGCCGCGGCAGCGCTTTGCGCCGGCTGGGCCAGCGGCGCCGTGGCAGGTGCCGGCGGCTGGTTGCTCAAGGCGCCGGGAATTCCGGCCGCCGCCGGCGCACCGCTGCCGGTCTCGGAGGTGAGCTGGCTGCGGATCGCGGTCGCCGGTGCAGGATTCGGGCGATAGGTTTCGGCGACTTGATCCGTCTGGGAAAAGTCGATGTCGGCGGCGACCTGGGCGCGGACGTTGTTATTGCCGACGATGGGAACGAGGATGGATTCGATGCGCTGGACGTAGGCGTTTTCGATCTCGCGCACGAAGCGGATCTGCGCCGCGTCCAGCCCGGCGTCGCGCGTCGGGTCGACCTGCTGCGAAATCAGCTTGCCCTCCTGATCGATGACGCTGACGTTCTTCGGGGTCAGTTGCGGCACGCTGAAAGCCACCAGGTTGACGATGCCGGCCACCTGCGCCTGATCGAGGCTGCGGCCCGGTGCCAGGCTGACCAGCACCGAGGCCGAGGCCTTCTGGTCCTCCCGCAGGAAGGCCGACTGCTTGGGAATCGCCAGATGCACCCGCGCCCCCTTGACCGCGGCCAGGGACTGGATCGAGCGCGCCAGTTCGCCTTCCAGCCCGCGCTGGAAGTTCACCTGCTCGGCGAACTGGCTGATGCCCAGCTTCTGGTTTTCCATGAGCTCGAAGCCTGCCAGTCCGCCCTTGGGCAGGCCCTGGCCGGCGAGCTTCAGGCGCGTGTCATGGACCAGGGCCTGCGGCACCAGGATGGTATGTCCGCTCTGGCTGAAGCGGTAGGGGATGTTCTGCTGCTGCAGGGCGGCGACGATCTGGCCGCCGTCCTTTTCATCCTGGATCGAGAACAGGACCGCGTAGGAGGGTTCCCGGGCCCACATCACGCCGACGATCACCACCGCCGCCAGCATGGCCAGCACGATCAGGCTGAGCAGTTTCTGGCTGGCGCCCATGCGGCCGAAGGCCTCCGGCGATAGCGGGAAGGAGGATGCAGCCGCTGCGGTCTGAGCCATGTTCTCTGGGGATTCCTGTCTGCCCTTACGTTTCGGGTCGATTCACCCGCGTGCGCAGTATGGCCTGCCCAAGCAAGAGCGGTTCCACAAAGAAGCGGCAATTTTTGCCGGCATATCGGCTGGCGCTTTTCTTGTGGCCCGCCGCCGATTCTGCCATCATCCGGCCCCATGCCGATCCCCGCGCCCGCCGTTTCCGCCGAGCTTCCCGCCGCGCCGCAGGCGCCGGCAGCGGGCGGCCACGTGGCCCCGGAAGAGGCGCTGCGCCTGGCGGAAGCCTTCCGCATCTTCAGCCGCGCCTCGGAAGAGCTCAGCGGCGCCTACAGTGAATTGCAGGGACAGATGGCGCGCCTGACCGGCGAGCTGGAAGCCGCCAACGGCGCGCTGCGCCAGCAGTACCTGGAAAAGGCGGCACTCACCGAACGCCTCAGCACGCTGCTGGACGCACTGCCTGCCGGGGTCGTGGTGCTTGACGACGGCGGCAGCGTGGTGCAGATCAATCCGGCCGCCGAGGAGTTTCTCGGCTCGGCACGCGTTGGCGACAGCTGGATGGCGATCTACGGTGACACCCTGGTCCCCGGAGAAACGCCTGGCGAATTTGTCGCCCGCGACCGCCATCTGGCGGTGGACGTGACCCCGCTGGGCGCTACCGGCGGGCGCATCGTCCTGCTGCACGACATTACCGAAGCGCAGGAACTCAAGGAGCGGGCCGAGCGTACCCAGCGCCTCGCGGCGATGGGCGAAATGGCGGCCCAGCTGGCCCATCAGCTGCGCACGCCCCTGGCGGCGGCGCTGCTGTATGCCGGCAACCTTGAAAATCCCGAGCTGGCGGCTGCCAGCCGCGCTGCCATGGCGCAGAAAACCGTGGCGCGCCTCAAGCACATCGAACACCTGATCCAGGACATGCTGCTTTTCGCCCGCGGCGAAGCGCTGGGGCAGGAGAGGTTCGCCGTGGCCGAATTGCTGGCCGAACTGGCGCAGAATTTCGAGCCGCTGCTGGCCAGGACCGGCTCGCGGCTTCAGGTGCGCGACGATACCGGGGCCGTTCGCCTGACGGGAACCCGCAAATCGCTGGTCAGCGCCCTGACCAGCCTGCTCGAGAATGCGCTTCAGGCCGTCGATGGCCTCGCCGACGCCCGCATCGAGCTCGCCGCGCGGCGCGACGAAGGCGTCGTGCGCATCTCGGTGCGCGACAACGGGCCGGGCATGGAGAAGGCGACTGCCGACCGCCTGTTCCAGCCGTTTTTCACCACGCGCAGCGATGGCACGGGCCTTGGACTGGCCATCGCCCACGGTGTCGTGTGCGCCCATGGCGGCAGCATCGATGTCGTTTCCAGCCCTGGCCGCGGGGCCGAATTCACTGTCAGCCTGCCATGTCGGAAAAACTGAGCATTCTTGTCGTCGAGGACGACGAAGCCCTGCGCGACGCCTTGCAGGTCACCCTGGAAACCGCCGGCCATGATGCCGACGTTGCCGACGGCGGGCCGGCGGCGCTGGAAGCGCTGAAACGCAAGGGCTACAACATGGTGGTATCCGACCTGCGGATGAGCCCGATGGACGGGCTGACGCTGCTGGGCGAGATCCGCAACCGCCTGCCCGGGCTGCCGGTGCTGCTGATGACGGCGTTCGGCGATGTGGACAAGGCCGTGTCGGCGATGCGCGGCGGCGCCTGCGATTTCATGCTCAAGCCCTTCGAGCCCAAAGCGCTGTTGCAGCAGATCGAGCGGTATGCGACCCCGCCGGCGCCGGCCGCCGGCGTCGTCGCGCAGGATGCCAAGACCCGCACCACGTTGCTCCTGGCATCGCGTGTCGCGCGCACCGACGCCACGGTGATGCTGACCGGCGAATCCGGGGTCGGCAAAGAGGTGTTTGCGCGCTACATCCACGACCAGTCGGCGCGTGCGGGCGGCCCTTTCATCGCCATCAACTGCGCGGCGATCCCGGACAACCTTTTGGAGGCCACGCTGTTCGGGCACGAAAAGGGCGCCTTCACCGGTGCCCAGGCTGCCCAGGCAGGCAAGTTCGAGCAGGCCAACGGCGGCACCTTGCTGCTGGACGAGATTTCCGAGATGCCGCTCGGCCTGCAGGCCAAATTGCTGCGGGTGCTGCAGGAACGCGAAGTGGACCGGGTCGGCGGCAAGAAGCCGGTGGCGCTGGACATCCGTGTCCTGGCGACTTCCAACCGCGACATGGCCGCGGAAGTGCGCGCCGGACGGTTTCGCGAAGACCTCTTTTACCGCCTGAACGTCTTTCCGCTGGAAATTCCCGCGCTGCGGGAGCGGCCGGGCGACATCGTGCCGCTGGCGCGCAAGGCCCTGGCACAGTTTGCCGCAGCGGCAAACCGGGCGGCAAAATTTGCCGCCGGTGCCGAGCAGAGGCTGCAGACCTACGCCTGGCCAGGCAACGTAAGGGAACTGGAGAACGTGGTGCAGCGCGCGCTGATCCTCGAGGCCGGCGACGTCATCGAAGCCGATGCCCTGCCTTTGCCCGATTCCGCCCCGATCGCGGAGATTCCCGATGCGATCGGCCCGGCCATCGCCGTACCGCCGGCGCCGACTCCTGCCGCGGCGGGTGCTGGCGCGGCGCCGGACATGAAGACCCTGGAACGGCAGCACATCCAGGACGTGCTGGCCCGGGTCGGCGGCTCGCGAAGAAGGCGGTCGCCATACTCGGCATTTCCGAGCGGACGCTGCGCTATAAGCTGAACCAGTATCGCGGCGAGGGATTTGCCATTCCGGGCGACGAAGACCCGCCATGATCGAGGGCTGGCACGTCGATTGCATTGATGACGCCAGGTGCACAACAGCGAGGGGTCGTCATGGCCATAGACACACGACAGATTGAACAGATGCTGGCCGAGCTGAAGTCGGCATCCGCCCTGGCCGGGGGCAAGGGCCCGGCGGCGGGGCAGGTGCCTGCCGGCGGTCCGGATTTCGCTGAGGTGCTGAAAACCACCATCGACCAGGTCAGCGCCGCCCAGGTCGATGCGCGGAAGATGGCGGATGATTTTTCCAGCGGGCAAAGCGATGTTAACCTTCAGGAGGTCATGATCAACCTGCAGAAGGCCAGCCTTTCCTTCCAGCAGATGGTTCAGGTGCGCAACCGCCTGGTGTCGGCGTATCAAGACATCATGAACATCCAGGTCTGATGCGATAGGGCCGCGTTTGGCGGCCGGGGCGTCAAGAATCCGCTGACGATGCCGTAATCGGATCGGATACCGCACGGAATACTCATGTCCTCCAGCCGCATACTGCTGCTTGCACTCGCCATGGCGACGTCCCTGTCGGGTTCGGCCGGCGCCGCGAATTCATGGCGCACGGTCCATGCCGGAACCAGGGAGACCGTCGAAATCGATCGCGCGAGCATCGCCGGCGGTTTCGACGGCGTCACCGCCTGGAGCCGGGTCAGGCTGGACCGCGCCGTCGCCGCCGGCGGCGAATACGACACGATTCGCGCCCAGAATCTCTACGATTGCGGGCAGCGCCGCTTCACCACCTTGCGGCGGGCCTATTTCCTCGGGGAGAGTCTGGTACGTGAAGAGGAGGTTGTCCGCCGGCGCGCCAATGCGGTTCAGGTCGGCAGCCTTGACGAGCGCCTGATGGCCGTTGCCTGCCGGAGTCAGGAAGCCGAACCGAGGGCAGGGACGCGGCCGCCGCCGCCGCCGGGCGATGATCCGCTACTGGCGGCGGGCGGCGAGCGACCGGTGGCCATGCATGCCGACCTGCGCAAGGCGGGCGATACGGAAGCCGCCAGGGCTTTTCCCGTTGCCGATTCCGCGTCCGGCGACAAACCCCGGCTGATTCAATTGCCCCTGATCGACAAGGCGGCGCTGGCGCAGGCCGACGCCCAGGCAGCCGCGCTGCGGGGCGAGGCGAAGGCGCAGGAGGGATCCGCCAAGCCGCCGGCGACGGCGGCGGCGGCGGCGAGGCCGGCCGCGGTTCCCGCGCGGCCGACGAGAGCCAGGGTGGAGGCACGGGAGGTCGAGGCCCTGAGCGAGAAGCGCATCCGCGAACTGCACTATGCCAACTCGGGGCCGCCGCGCAACACCCGCAAAAAGGCCTCGAAGCCTGCGGCCTACGCCGGCGAGGCGGACAATCCGGCCGCACAACTGCATCGCCAATGGTCCTACGAGGGCGAAACCGGCCCCGCCAACTGGGCCAGGCTGCGCGCGGATTACGCCGCCTGCACAGCCGGCAAGCGCCAGTCGCCGATCGACATTCGCGATGGCATCCGGGTCAATCTCGAGGCCATCCGTTTCGACTACAAGCCGATGCAATTCCGCATCGTAGATACCGGGCATGCCGTGCAGGTCAACCTCGGCGAGGGTTCCAGCCTGACGGTAATGGGCAAGCGCTATGCGCTGCAGCAGTTCCATTTCCACCGGCCCGCCGAAGAGCGGGTCAATGGGCGCAGCTACGACATGTCCGTGCACCTCGTGCACCGCAACGACGAAGGCCAGCTTGCGGTGGTCGCGGTGCTGCTGGAGAAGGGCGCCGACCATCCGCTGATCCAGACCCTGCTCGACAACCTGCCGCTGGAACAGAACACGGAGATGGCGCCCGAGGTGGCCATCGATCCGGCCATGCTGTTGCCGGACAACCGCGCCTACTGGACCTACATGGGTTCGCTGACGACGCCGCCCTGCACCGAGGGTGTGCTGTGGATGGTGCTCAAGCAGCCGGTGCAGGTGGCAAGCGAGCAGGTGGCGATCTTTTCGCGGGTCTTCCGCAGCAATGCCCGACCGATACAGGCCGTCAATGGCCGGCTGATCAAGGAAACCCGCTGATGGAAAGCGGCGCAGCTGTCGGTTAAAGTAGCGACCTTTGAGCAGATTCCCACCGCAACGCGGTGAATCGGGCAAGCCTCGGAAACGCAAAGATCATGAAACGCCGAACAGGGACAACTGCGGTTGCAGGGTGGAAGGGATGGTGGCTTGCGCTCTGCGCCTTGCCCTTGCTCGCCGCCTGCGGCGGCAATCAGTTCGCCTATCTCGACGAAGGCGGCGGACTGACGCTTTCCGTGGTTCGCGAGCAGAGTTACCTCGCCGGGCCCTGGAAATCGACGCTGGTTTCCGCCGCCTCGCCGCGCTGCCAGAAGCGCCATGCCCTGGAGGGCCTGACCGAAGACGGTTTCCAACTCAAGGTATTCCGCCCCGAGCCCGGCGTCTATATACTCAATGCCGGCAAGCGCTGGTATGTCACGGAATTGCGCAATTGCGACTTCCAGGTCTACAAGGCTCCGCCACCGCATCCCGGCGACCCCCTCGGTCGTTTCGAAATCAGGAACGGCAATCTGGAGTTCATTTCCGAGAAGCCAGCCAAACGTTGAGTAACGGCGCTCCAACGCATCCTTTCCCCCCGAACATTCCATGCTAAAAAAAATCGGTGTCGAGCACTTGCGTCTCGGCATGTATGTCCATGAGCTGTGCGGCTCATGGATGGATCATCCTTTCTGGCGCACCCGCTTCGAACTCGACGACGCGGAAGACATCAGGCGGCTGCGCGAAAGTGCGGTCAGGGACGTCTGGATCGACACTTCGAAAGGCCTTGATGCCGCCCTGCACGAAACCCGAGCCCAGGCCAGCGACGAGGCAGACCTGGCCGCCCAGTCCGACCTGGCACTGATCCAATCCACGCAGACCGAGACCGCGCCGCGAAAGGTTGCGATGACCGAGGAGGTTGCCCGCGCGGCACGCATCTGCGCCCGGAGCAAGGATGCGATGGTTTCGATGTTCCAGGAGGTCCGCATGGGCCGGGCGGTATCGCCCGAGTTCGCCGGCACCCTGGTTGAGGAAATATCCAGCTCGGTGGAGCGCAATCCGGGGGCGATCATCAGCCTGGCGCGACTGAAATCGGCGGATGACTATACCTATATGCACTCGGTGGCCGTTTGCGCCCTGATGGTGGCGCTTTCGCGCCAGCTTGGACTGGATGCCGAGTTGACCCGGAATCTTGGGCTCGCCGGGTTGCTCCACGACCTGGGCAAAGCCTTGATGCCCATGGAGGTCCTCAACAAGCCGGGCAAGCTGACCGACGAGGAGTTCGCGATCATCAAGCGCCACCCCGCGGAAGGTCATCGCCTCCTGGTCGAGGGGGCCTCCGTCGGAGAACTGCAACTCGACGTGGTCCTGCATCACCATGAAAAAATCGACGGCAGCGGATACCCGGACCACCTCAAGGGCGAGGAAATAAGCCTTTACGCCCGGATGGGGGCCATTTGCGACGTTTACGACGCCGTGACTTCCAACCGACCCTACAAGGCGGGCTGGGATCCGGCCGAATCCATCCGGCGCATGGCCGAGTGGTGCAACGGCCATTTCGACGGACACCTCTTCCAGGCCTTTGTCAAATGCATAGGCATCTATCCGATCGGGTCTCTGGTGAGACTCGAGTCCGGTCGTCTGGGCGTGGTCATGGAACAGTCCGGAGATTCGCTGCTGACGCCCCTCGTCAAGGCCTTTTTTTCGATAAAGTCGCAGACGCGCATCCCGCCCGAGGTGCTTGATCTTTCCCATCCCTCCGTGCGGGACAAGATCGTAAGCCGCGAAGACGCCTCCAAGTGGGGGCTCGGCAACATCGATCAGCTTTGGGCACCCTGAGCCGGGAATCGCGCCATCCCCTGCTGCCGGCGCTGGCGGCACAATGTTGCGGCCTGATTGCGGTGGGTTTGCCGACGCTGGTGTTCTTCCCCGGATTGCTGAAGCATGGCCTTCTGCTCGCCATGTTGCAGGGAGGCATCGCCGCCATGGCGTCGCGCGCGATGGGCGCGCCGCCTTGGTGGCTGGCGATCCACCTCGCCTTTATGCCCCTGGCCGTGCTGGCGCGCATGCTCGAACTACCCCCCTGGCTGTGGGCTGCCGGCTTCGTTCTGCTGCTGCTGGTGTTCTGGCGTACCGATCGCAGCCGCGTGCCACTGTTCCTGAGCAGCCACGGCGCGGCTGAAACGCTGCTGGCGCTGCTGCCGTCGCGCCCCTGCCGGGTGATCGACCTCGGCTGCGGCGACGGCGCCTTGCTGCGCCATCTGGCGAGAAATCGGCCGGAGAGCCGGTTTGTCGGCATCGAACATGCCCCCCTGCCCTGGCTCTGGGCGCGACTGGCGGCGGGCGCGCTGCCCAACCTCGAGATCCGGCGCGGGGATTTCTGGCGTCACAGCCTGGCGGACTATGACCTGGTCTATGCCTTTCTCTCGCCGGCGCCGATGCCGCGCCTGTGGGACAAGGCGCGCGCGGAAATGCGCAGCGGGGCGATGCTCGTCAGCAATGCCTTCGCCGTGCCGGCGCAGCGCGAGGATCGGCGTGTTAACGTTGGGGACGGGGCAATGACGTATTTCTACGTATATCGCCCGTCGCCTGGCACGGCTTAGAATGCGCCGCAGCAGGTCTCCGATCGCGTCCGTGGCGTTCGGGAAGCGGCATGCATATTGCGTCCTACCGGGTGATGCACGTTGTCATAGGGTGAATCATGGCTGAGTCGAAGCAGATGTCGGAAGCTGAAATCGCACGCGAGACCTTGCGCCTGCTGGCCACGCGCAAGCTGCAGCCAACCCCCGACAACTACGGCGCACTGTATTTCGAGATTGCCGGCGTGTCCCCCACGGCCGCGTTTCCCGAGCGCGAATTCAAGGCCTTGCAGGCCAGCCTGCCGCGTGCGAGTTCCGAGCAGCTGAAGTTTGCGCGCCAGTTCGAGGCGGCCGTTGCCAAGGCCAGTTGGGAAGGCGTCGCCGCCGTGCTGACGGAATACCTTGCCCGGACCGGGGAACAGCCGCAGTGGGGCAACCTGATCCGCGACGTGCTGGCTCAGCTGGAAACCCATCACGTCGGCCTGACGGCGGCAAAAAAGAAGGAGGCCCTGGACCAGGTGCTGTCCGGATCGGGAACGCCGGACGTCCTGGTGCCGAGGCTGCAGGCGCTGATCCGCTCCTGGAGCCAGCAGGCGCCGGCGGAGCGCAGCGCAATGACTGCTGCCGAGCCCCTGCCCTTGCCGGCGGCGCCTTCCGCCGCGACCGCCTCCGCGGCGGCTCCGGCCGCGATGCCGGCCGTAGCGGCGCCATGGCAGGGCGGCATCCTCGATCTGCGCGACATCATTGCGCAGCTGCTCGACAACACCCTCTCGATCGTCCTGCGCGAATCACCCGAACTGGCCAGCGAAGCCACGGCGATTTCGGAGGCGGTGCGGGCGGCGAAGAACGGCGAGGCCCTGGTCGGCCTCTCCGAACGGCTGAAGAAGCTCTGCTACCGGGCGCTGTTCGTCGCCGAGGACCAGTCGGAAATGGGCAGTGCGCTGCTGCACCTGGTGCAGCTCATCATCGACAACATCAGCGAACTGGTGGTCGAGGACAAGTGGCTCAGCGGCCAGATCAAGGTGGTGCGCGACCTGATCCAGCAGCCGCTCAGCCTGCGCCGGCTGGACGACGTCGAGCGGCGCATGAAGGATGTCATCGTCAAGCAGAGCGCGCTGAAGAAGAGCCTGAATGAGGCCAATGAGCGCCTCAAGCTGATGCTGGCGACCTTCGTCGATCGGCTGGCCGATTTTTCCGAAACCACCAGCGATTACCACACCAAGATCGAAGGCTATGCGGACAAGATCAGCAAGGCCGGCGACATCACGGAGCTGACCGACGTGCTGGACGAGGTGATGCGCGAAACCCGCGTCGTCCAGGTCAATGCCGCGCGCTCCCGCGACGAGATGGGCAGCATGCGGACGCGGGTCACCGAAGCGGAGGAGGTGGTGGCGCGACTGCAGACCGAATTGTCCAACGCCAGCGAACTGGTTCGCCACGACCTGCTCACCGGCGCACTGAATCGCAAGGGCCTGGACGAGGCGCTGGAAAAGGAAATCGGGCGCCTGCGGCGGCAGCAGGGCACCCTGAGCCTGGCGCTGCTCGACATCGACAACTTCAAGACCCTGAACGAGGCGCACGGCAATGTGGTCGGCGACGCTGCCCTGGTGCACCTGTCGAAGATCGTGCAGACCACGGTCCGGCCGCAGGACCAGCTGGCGCGCTACGGCGGCGAGGAGTTCGTCGTGCTGCTGCCGAATACGCCGGTGGAAGACGCCGTTGCGGTGATGATCCGCGTGCAGCGGGAATTGACGCGCGAGTTCTTCCTCACCAACAACGAGAAGGTGCTGATCACCTTCAGTTGCGGCGTCGCCGAGATCCACGACGCCGAGGACCCCTACGAGGCCTTGAAGCGTGCGGATGCCGCGATGTACCGCGCCAAGCGGGCAGGGAAGAATCGGGTCATCCCGGCCTAGCGAGCGCGCTCCGGCGCTGGCGAACCGGCAGGCCCCGGCTACGTAGATACCGCAGTTTGCAGCGTGATTCACGGATAAACATCCGCCCGGCGTTCTGCGATGACTTTCGCATTGGGCCCAGGCTGCCGCGGGCAGGACATGCGGTCCGGCCTTTGGCGCGAGTAGCCACGACAAAACCACAGACGAGGAGCAAGCAATGTTTTTCGGTTCTGCCAAACGCGAGGAACTCGAGCAGGCGCGCCTGGAATTGCAGCAGTGCCAATCCGCTGAAGCCAGCGCCCGCGAGGTGATCCGGTCGCTGGAGGCGCAACTGGCCGCGTCCGGCGAACGCGCCAGGGAACTGGAGAGCCGCCTCGAAGGCTATCAGGGCCTGACGCAACACCTCGAGAGCTTCGGCACCTCCCTCGGCCTGTCGCAACAAAGTCTCGATCGCCTGGCGGAAAACCTGAATGCCGAGTGCGGCAGCGCCGGCGAAACCTTTGGCGTCGCCCAGGCCAACCGCGACGCCATAGATCGCATATCCGGTACCCTTTCCCAGCTTTCATCCAATTCGGCGACCGCCGCGGGCAAGGTGGCAGCGCTTGGCGAACGCGCCACCCGGATCGTGAGCATTGTCAATCTGATCAAGGAAATCGCCGACCAGACCAACCTGCTCGCGCTCAATGCCGCGATCGAGGCGGCCCGTGCCGGCGAACAGGGCAGGGGCTTCGCCGTTGTCGCCGACGAGGTGCGCAAGCTGGCGGAACGGACCACCAAGGCCACTTCCGAAATATCGCTGCTGGTCGGCCAGATCGGCGAGGACACCGGCGGCGCGACAGAAAGCATGGCGCTGCTGGCGCGGGAAACCGAGCGCGCCAGCGTCGAAGGCGGTTCGGCGGGCGACAACATGCAGCGCCTGCTGCAACTGGCCGTCCGCATGGAGCAGGCCATCGCCATATCGACGCTCAACAGTTTCGTGGAAATGGCCAAGGTCGAGCATGTGGCCTGCAAATTCGATGTCTATCGCGCTTTTTTCGGACTCGGCGACCCGAGTGGGTCGGGCTTGGCCGACCATCGCGCCTGCCGCCTCGGGCATTGGCATGCCAGCGGCGAGGGCCGGGAGCGCTACGGCCATCTTCCGGGCTACCAGGACATCGATTCGCCGCATGCGGCCCTGCACCGCGCGGCGGCCGATGCCCTGGAATCCCTGCGCAACGGCGACCTGCCGGGCGGCATCGAGGCCATCGGCCGCATGGAGGCCGCCGGGCGGTCTCTGGTCGAGGCGCTTGACCGGCTGGCTGGCGTCGTGGCGAACGACCGCAGTCTGCTCTCCCGCAAGGCCTGAGGCGCCGTGCCCGCGGCCCGGGCCAGGCGTCCCGTCGTCGCTCGGCAGCGCGGCGGAACACGTCGGATGTTCGCATTTCGATGAGCCCGGCGGTCCCGCTGAACACGGGTCTTGCGCCGCTGGCGCCCGCCGCCTTGCTCGGCATCTTTCGCGGCGAGCTGGAAACGCCCCTGATCCTGCGCGGCGCGGCACAGGGTGCCGAACTGCTGGGCAGTGCGGAATTCTGGGGCGCGCTGTCGTTGCCGGAACTCGAACGCATGGCTCGTGGCGGCAACAGCAAAGCACAGGCCGAACTGGCCTGGCGCCATGCCGGCGGCCGCGGACAACAGGGCAGCCCCGCTCAGGCGTTGCGCTGGGCCCTGAAAAGTGCCGAGTCCGATGGCGTGGCCGGGATCGCCGTGCTTGGCTGGCTGCTGCACAAGGGAATCGGCCTGCCGCGGGACGATGCCGAAGCCGCGCGCCTGTTCGCCATCGCCGCCGCGCGGGATTCCGCGCTGGCAGGCTTCGCCCTGGGGCGCATGCACTACTTTGGCATCGGGGTGCCGCGGGATTTCGCGGCAGCGGTACCCTTGCTGCGCCAGGCAGCCGTCGAATTCCCGGAGGCCATGGATCTGCTCGCCCGCTGCCATTTTCACGGCCGCGGCCTGCCCGAAGACCGGGAAGCGGCGGTGCGCCTGTGGCGCAGGGCGGCCAAGGCAGGCAGCGCGGCGGCCAGCTATTGCCTCGGCATGTGCCTGCACGTCGGTGCCCAGGGCCGGCGCCAGGCGGCGGAAGCGGTCCGTCATCTGCGCGCCGCGGCCGATGGCGGGATCGCCGGCGCGATGTTCCTCCTCGGCCAATGCGCCCTATTCGGGATGGGCATGGCGCGCGATCCGGATGCCGCGCTGGCGTGGTACCGCCGGGCTGCCGCCGGCGGCAGTCGCGACGCCGAATTCGAACTGGGTGAATGCCTGGCCATGGGCGTCGGCAGCACGGCGCGGGATGCCGCTGCCGCCGTCGGGCACTGGCGGGCGGCGGCAGGGCAGGGCCACGTTCGTGCATTGCTCAAGCTGGCCCATGCGCACCGATGCGGCGACGGCGTTGCCGAAAACCGTGCCGAGGCCCTGCGCTGCTACCGGATGGCGGCAGATGCCGGTGAGAATAAGGCCTGGGTCTGGCTCGGTGAATGCCTTGAGAACGGCGACGGCGGCCTTCCGCAGCCGGTGGCGGCACGCGGCGCCTATGCGCGTGCGGCGGCCGCCGGGGATGCCCATGGGCGCGCCGAATTCGGGCGCTGCCTGGTCTACGGTATCGGCGGGGGTGTCGATGCCGAACGCGGCGTGTTCGAGCTGGAGCAGGCGTTGCAGGCCGGCTGGACTCAGGCGCGGGGCGAACTCGAGCGCTATTGGTTCGACCGCGGCATGGCCTTGCTGGGCGCGGCCGGGTCGGCCGACGATCCCGTGCTGGAGCAGGGCGTCGCCTGCCTGCGTCGCGCCGCGAGCAGCGGCCACCGCCGCTCGGCATTCATGCTGGCCGAATGCCTGCGCCACGGCACCGGGTCCCGCTGCGACCCGGAGCAGGCCCTGGTCTGGTACCGCCAGGCGGGCGCCATGGTCGATGCGCAACTGAACATCGGCGACCTGTTGTACTTCGGCCGGGGTGTCGAACCCGATCCGGCCGAGGCCTTCCAGTGGTATCTGCGGGCCGCCGTCCAGCACCAGGATTCGTATGCCATGTACAGCTGCGGATACTGTCTGTTGCATGGCGAGGGGATCGCGCGGGACACGCCGACGGCCTTGCGCTGGCTGAAGCGGGCCGCCGACCAGGGCGAGGCGAATGCCTGCTTCGAGCTGGGGATGCACCTGCTGCGTGCCGCCGCAGGGTTGCGCCGGCAACGCGCCGCGCCGCGCTGGCTGCGTGCCGCGGCGCGCCTGGGCCACGCCCGTGCCGGCGAAATCCTCGCCACGCTCGGGTCGGCATGAAGGCCGCCTGAGCGGCGGTTTCGCGGTATCAGTCGCCGGCGCGCCGCAGTTCGGCGATTTCGGATTCCAGGCGGGCTGCCATTTCCGCCAGCAGGTCGCGATTCTGCCGCCCGGCCTGGCGGGCGGCGATGAACAGTTCGTAGAGCTGCGAGCCGAACAGGCGATGCAATTCGCTTTCGATGCGCGAAAGCCGGGCGCGCAGGCGCTGAAGCTGCAACTGCAGCAAGGTCGTGCCCGGATTGCCAACCTCGCGCCGGCGGGTCGGCTGTTCCGCCCAGAGCGCCGCGATTTCATCTAGCCCGGCGACGTCGCCGTGGCGATAGGCGCGATTGGCCTCGCTCATCAACTGGGTGCGCCAGGCACGGTCATCGGCGTCGACCGCGCGGGGGGGGTGGGT
>JALHNN010000017.1 GCA_022843505.1 Sulfuritalea sp. | reverse complement strand
ATGCCAGAGCGACATCGTAGAATCCGCCCCCATGCTCCCGTACGCCCTGATCCGTCCGCTGCTGTTCGCCCTTGACGCCGAGTGCGCCCACGAACTGACCCTGAAGTCCCTGGCTGTCGCCTCTTCGCTGGGACTGACCGGCCGCCCACTGCCCGCGGATCGCCCGATCACGGCCATGGGGCTAGAATTTCCGAATCGGGTTGGCCTGGCCGCCGGCCTCGACAAGAACGGGGTAGCGATCGACGGCCTGGCGGGACTCGGCTTCGGTTTCATCGAAGTCGGCACGGTCACGCCGCGTCCGCAGCCGGGCAATCCCAAGCCTCGCCTGTTCCGCCTGCCCGAGCAGGAAGCCATCATCAACCGCATGGGCTTCAATAACGAGGGAATCGATGCCTTGTTGCGACGCCTGCAAGGCATCTGCTATCGCGGCATCCTGGGCATCAATATCGGCAAGAACTTCGACACTCCGATCGAGCGAGCAGCCGACGACTATCTGACCTGCCTCGAAAAGGCCTATCCGTTTGCCGGCTACATCACCGTCAATATTTCCTCGCCGAACACCAAGAACCTGCGTCAGCTGCAGGGCAGTTCCGAACTCGACGCCCTGCTCCGCACACTGAAAGACCGCCAGGCGGTTCTGGCCCAGCAGCACGGCAAATATGTCCCGCTGGCACTGAAAATCGCCCCGGACCTCGACGCCGACCAGATCTCCAACATAGCCGATGCCCTGAGGCGCCACCGCATGGATGGCGTAATCGCAACCAATACCACCCTGGGCCGCGAGGGTATCGAAGGCTCTCCACTGGCAACGGAGGCAGGAGGGCTCTCCGGCGGACCGCTATTCGAGAAGTCCACAGAGCTTGTCAGGCTATTGACCCGCGCGATTGCCGGCGAACTGCCGATCATCGCCGCCGGCGGCATCACCAGCGGCGAGCGCGCGCGCGCCAAAATCGAGGCGGGAGCGACGCTGGTTCAGATCTATAGCGGCCTGATCTATCGCGGACCGGCCCTCGTTGCCGAGTGCATCGCGGCGACGGACAAGCTTCCCGCCCGTTAAAATTTTGCCTTCTCCTGCCTACCGAAGCGGGATCAAAGGCGGGATAATTTCGATTTCCGGCAGCTTCTGCGGAAGCGCAAGGGCGCTCCGCGCATCATGACCAGTTATCTTTTCATCATCCTCGGCGCGGTACTCGTCAACAACGTCGTCTTCATCCGCATTCTCGGACTCTGCCCCTTCATGGGCGTGTCCAAGAAGCTGGAAACCGCGCTGGGCATGGGCGCGGCCACAACCTTCGTCCTCACCATGGCCTGCGGCGCCAGCTTTGTCATCGACCGCTGGCTCTTGATCCCCAACCAGCTGGAATACCTGCGCACACTGTCCTTCATCGTCACCATCGCCGCGATCGTGCAGCTGACCGAACTGGTGATCCAGAAGACCAGTCCGGTGCTGCATCAGGTGCTCGGCATCTACCTGCCGCTGATCACCACCAATTGCGCGGTACTTGGCATCCCGCTGCTCAACGTCAGCCTGCGCCACAACTTCCTCGAGTCGCTGCTGTTCGGCTTCGGCAGCGCGATGGGCTTCACCCTCGCCCTGATCCTGTTTGCCGGCCTACGCGAGCGGATGGAAGCCGCCGACGTCCCGGCGCACTTTCGCGGCACGGCCATCGCCATGGTCACGGCCGGGCTGATGAGCCTGGCCTTCATGGGCTTCGCCGGCCTGGACAAGTTCAGGTAGCGATGCTCGACGCACTTCTCGTCATGGCGCTGGGCGCCATCGTCCTTGGCGCCGCGCTGGGCTACGCCGCCGTGCGCTTTCGCGTCGAAGGCGATCCCCTGGTGGAAAAGATCGATGCCATCCTGCCGCAGACGCAATGCGGCCAGTGCGGCTTCCCCGGTTGCAAGCCCTACGCCCAGGCCATCGCCAAGGGCGAAGCCGAGATCAACCAGTGCCCGCCGGGCGGCGAAGAGGGCATCCACAAGCTGGCCGACCTGTTGGGCCGCGAATTCAAGCCACTATCGGCGGAACACGGCGTCGAAAAGCCGAAGGCGGTGGCGCTCATCGACGAGCAGACCTGCATCGGTTGCACGCTGTGCATACAGGCCTGCCCGGTGGACGCCATCGTCGGCGCCGCCAAGCAGATGCATACCGTCATCGCCGATCAGTGCACTGGCTGCGAACTCTGCCTGCCACCCTGTCCGGTCAACTGCATCACCATGGAGCCGATACCGGAAAGCGTCGAGAACTGGAAGTGGAAGTATCCCGTGGTGAAGATCGTTCCGGCGAGCAAGGTCGCCGCATGAACGTCGTGCAGAAGCTCTTCGGATTCCATGGCGGGGTCAAGCCGAATTACAACAAGGAGGCGTCCACCCGGCTGCCTATCGCCGCTGCGCCAGCGCCGACTCGCCTGGTCATCCCCCTCCACCAGAGCATAGGCGGGCCACCGCGCCCGCTGGTCAAGGCCGGCGACCGCGTGCTCAAGGGACAGCGCATCGGCGATGCCGACGGCGACGTTTCGTCCGCAGTACATGCATCGACGTCGGGAACTGTGATCGGCGTCGAAATGCGCCTGATGCCGCACACCTCCGGTCTGTCGGCGATGTGCGTGGTGATAGAGCCCGACGGGCGCGACGAATGGGTGGAGCGCAAGCCCTTCGACTTCCGTGCCGCAACTCCGACCGCCACCCGCGACTACCTGCGGGATGCCGGCGTCGTCGGCCTCGGCGGCGCCGTCTTTCCCAGCCACCTCAAGCTCAACGCCGGCAAGCAGGGCAGGCTGGACACCCTGGTGCTGAACGGCGCCGAGTGCGAGCCCTTCATCACCTGCGACGACGTCCTGATGCGCGAACGCGCCGACCCCCTGCTGAGGGGGGCCGCGATCATGCGCGAAATGCTGGAGGCAAGCCGGGTGCTGGTGGGCATCGAAGACAACAAGCCGGAAGCCATCGCCGCGCTCGAAGCCGCCGCGAAACGGGCCAACGATGCAAGCATACAGATCGTCGCCGTGCCGACGCGCTATCCGGCCGGCGGCGCCAAGCAACTGATCCGCGCCCTCACCGGCATCGAAGTCCCCCACGGCGAGCGTTCCACCGACTACGGCGTGCAATGCTTCAACGTCGGGACCGCCTATGCCATCTATGAAGCGATCGAACTCGGCCAACCGCTGATCTCGCGCATCGTCACCGTGGCCGGCAACGTCGGCCAGGCTCGCAACTACCAGGTCCTGTTCGGTACCTCGATGCGCGACCTGGTCGCTCTCTGCTCGCCCCTGCCCGATACCGACCGCATCATCATGGGCGGGCCGATGATGGGCTTCCGCATGCCGTCGGATGACGTTCCCGTGGTCAAGGCCACCAACTGCGTGCTGGTCGGTTCGCAGAAGCTCTTCCCGCCGCCGCCGCCGGAAATGCCCTGCATCCGTTGCGGCGAATGCGCCAAGGTCTGCCCGGCGGATTTGCAGCCCTTCGAGATGTACTGGTTCGCGCGCGCGAGGATCTTCGGCAAGGCGCAGGAATACCACCTCTTCGACTGCATCGAGTGCGGCTGCTGCGCCTACGTCTGCCCCTCGCGCATCCCGCTGGTGGATTACTACCGCTTCGCCAAGAGCGAGATCTGGGCGCGCGAGGTGGAAAAGGAAGCCGCCGACGAGGCCCGCGACCGTTACGAGTTCCGCCTCCTGCGAGAGGAACGCGAAAAGCAGGAAAAGGCCGCCAAGCTCGCCGCCAAGACGGCAGCCGGCCGCGAAAAGGCCGCCGCCGCCCTGGCCGAGGCCGAGAAGCCGGCGCGCACCCCCGAGGAAGAGGCCAAGCACGCCCTGATTGCCGCGGCGCTGGAACGCGCCAAGGCGCAGAAGGACCAGGTTCATCCGGAAAACACCGGCAACCTTACCCCCGAGCAGCAGGCAGAGATTGCCGCCATCGAAGCGCGCCGCGCCGAGATCCGCGAGCAGGCCAAGCCCCATCTGCGCCAGGACGACTGAACCGATACCGCCGTGAACAATTCGCCCTATTTCCTCCAGCCCGCCAGCGTCCAGTCGGTGATGCTGCGCGTGCTGCTCGCCCTGATCCCGGGCATTGCCGTGTATGTGTGGTTCTTCGGCGCGGCGATCCTGGTGCAGATCGCGCTGGCGTCGGTCACGGCGCTGCTGGCCGAGGCGGCGATGCTCAAGCTGCGGGGCAAGCCGGTCATGATGTTCCTCGCTGACGGATCGGCCCTGGTCACCGCCTGGCTGATCGCGCTGACCTTCCCGCCCATCGCGCCCTGGTGGCTGACCGTGGTCGGCGTACTGGCCGCCATCGTCATCGCCAAGCACCTGTATGGCGGACTCGGCCAGAACCCCTTCAATCCGGCGATGGTCGCCTTCGCCTTGATGATCGTCGCCTATCCCTCGCTGATGTCGCAATGGCCGGCGGTGGGCTTCACCGAATTCCTGCCGCAGTGGCAGGCCATCTTCGGGCCCCGCCAGCTAGACGCCATCACTATGGCCACGCCGCTCGACGCCCTGCGCACGGCGCTGCACACGGCCGATGCCCGCGCCACCGTGGCCGGCGTGCTCGGCAGTTCGGCGAGCTTCGGCAACATCGGCGGCAAGGGCTGGGAGTGGGTCGCGGCAGGGTACTGCGTCGGCGGCATCTACCTGCTGCAGCAACGCATCATCACCTGGCACATGCCGGCCGCCTTCCTCGCCACCCTGTTCGTGATCTCCGGCGGCTTCGCCCTGTATGACCCGACGCGCTTCGTCGGCCCCAGCTTCCACCTGTTCACCGGCGGCGCCATGCTCGGCGCCTTCTTCATCGTCACCGACCCGGTCTCGGGCTGCACCACGCCGCGCGGCAAGCTGATCTTCGCCGCCGGCATCGGCCTGTTGACCTGGATCATCCGGACCTTCGGCGCCTACCCGGACGGCATCGCCTTCGCGGTACTGCTGATGAACATCGCGGCCCCGCTGATCGACATGAACACCCAGCCGCCGGTGTTCGGCCACAAGCGCAAGGCAGGTGGCAGGCCATGACCGACCCGCTTGAAATCGCCCGCCGCGAGTCCAGCGTCCTGCGCATATCGGTGCGGACGGCGGCGATCATGCTCGCCTTTACCTTGATTTTCACCGCGATGATGGCCGGCACCTACAAGGCCACCGAGCCGCTGGTTGCGGCCAGCGCCCTGGCCGAAAAGCTGCGCCTGATCGCCGAGGTACTGCCGCCGGCGCAGCACGACAACGACCTGATGAAGGACGCGATCACCCTGGCCCCGGTGCCGGCCCTCGGCCTGGACAGCGACACTCGCCTGTGGCGCGCGCGCAAGGGCGGCGCGCCGGTCGCGCTGGTCATGGAGGCCGGCGCGCGCGACGGATACTCCGGACGCATCAGCCTGATCCTCGCCGTCGCCGCGGACGGCCGCCTGCTGGCGGTTCGTGTCACCGCGCACAAGGAAACGCCCGGCCTGGGCGACTACATCGACCCGAAAAAAGACCGCAACAAGGCCCGGCCCTGGATCACCCAGTTCAACGGCCTCGGCTTCGATGCGGTGCCCCGCGAAAAATGGCGGGTCAAGAAGGATGGCGGAAAATTTGACCAGGTGGCGGGAGCGACGATCTCCGCCCGCGCCGTAACCAATGCCAGCGGTCGCGCCCTGGCCTGGGCGGTTGAGAACAGCGACAGGCTGTTCGCCCTGCCGGCAGACGGCCGCTTTGAAACGCAAGGAGGAAAACCGTGAGCGCCTACAAGGACATCGCCTGGAACGGACTGTGGAAGCAGAACAGCATCCTCGCCCAGTTGCTCGGCCTGTGCCCACTGCTGGCCATCAGCACCACCTTCGTCAATGCCGTCAGCCTCGGCCTGGCCACCATCCTCGTCATGATGCTGGCCAACTTCGCCATCTCCGCCCTGCGCGCGCTGATTCCCTACGAGATCCGCATTCCCGTGTTCATCCTGATCATCGCCGCGCTGGTGACGGTGGTCGACCTGGCCTTCAACGCCTTCCTCCACGACCTCTACCTGGTGCTGGGGATTTTCATCCCTCTGATCGTCACCAACTGCATCGTGCTGGCCCGCGTCGAGGCCTTCGCCGCCAAGAATGGCCTGCGCGCCGCGACCTTCGACGGCCTGATGATGGGCGTCGGCTTCGTCTGGGTGATCGGCCTGCTCGGCGCAGTGCGCGAGCTGGTCGGCCAGGGCACGATATTCTCCGGCATCGAGATGATCTTTCCGACGCTGACGGGCATCCAGGTCCTGTCCGAGGACTATCCCGGCTTCCTCATCGCCATCCTGCCGCCCGGCGCCTTCTTCGTCCTCGGCCTGCTGATCGCCGGCCGCAACTGGATCGAGGCACGGGCCAACCAGCGCAGGCTCGAGAAGCGCCTGCACGACCATCCCTCGTCCGCGAACGCCGCCAGCGCATGACGCCGAAGAAGGTCCGCGAGTTCTTCTTGCGGCTGGCGGCCGCCAATCCGGAACCGAAGGGCGAACTCGAGTACGCCACGCCTTACCAGTTGCTGGTTGCCGTGGTGCTCTCCGCCCAGGCCACGGACAAGGGCGTCAATCGCGCCACGCGGCCGCTGTTCAGGGAGCATCCGACACCGCAGGCCATTGCCGCACTGGGCGAAGCCGGCGTCGAAGACTATATCCAGACCATCGGCCTCTACCGCACCAAGGCGAAGAACGTCGTCGCCCTCTCGCGACTGCTGCTGGAGCGCCACGGCGGCAAAGTGCCGCACGACCGCGCCGCGCTCGAGGCCCTGCCCGGCGTCGGCCGCAAAACCGCCAACGTGGTGCTCAACATCGCCTTCAAGGAGCCCACCATCGCGGTGGACACCCACATCTTCCGCATCGGCAATCGCACGGGCCTGGCGCCGGGCAAGGACGTCGAGGCCGTCGAGCAGAAGCTGCTCAAGGTGGTACCCGCCGAATTCCGCCTGCATGCCCACCACTGGCTGATCCTGCACGGACGCTACGTATGCAAGGCACGCACGCCGGACTGCCCGAATTGCCTGGTGGCCGACCTCTGCGCCTACAAGGAGAAGACCCGTGTTCAATCCTAGCCGCGACCAGGCACGCCAGTTCCTCATCGACGCCTGGGCCAAGCGCTGCCAGCGCCTGCCGGCCACACCCATGGAAACCCTGGCCGCCGACCTGGTCGACCTGCATCCCGAGTACCACGAATTGCTCGAAGCGCCGGATGCGCTGACGCGCGAATGGACGCCGGAACAGGGCGAGACCAATCCCTTCCTGCATCTTTCGATGCATCTGGCGATCGAGGAACAACTGTCCATCGACCAGCCTCCGGGAATTCTGTCCGCCTTCAATCAGTTGCAGGGCCGGCGCGGCGACCGCCACGACGCGCTGCATTCCGTGCTCGAGTGTCTGGGCGAAATGCTCTGGCGCGCCCAGCGCAGCAAACTGCCGCCGGATGGCGAGGCTTATATCGACTGCGTGCGCCGCAAGGCCGGCTGAGAGTAATGCGTAGCTGTATCCACCGGACGGCGCCGGCGTCGCTTTGCGTGCCTGGGATTCCGCTTCGCGGACAGGTAGCGGCGAAACCCGCCCGCTTTGGGATATTCTGTTGTTTCAAACCTGAAAGAGAACACCATGCGCTTTGAAGGAACCGATACCTACGTCGCCACCCAGGACCTGATGCTCGCGGTGAATGCCGCGATCACCCTGCAACGCCCGCTGCTGATCAAGGGCGAGCCCGGCACCGGCAAGACCATGCTGGCCGAGGAAGTCGCAGGCGCCTTGGGCGTGCCGCTGCTGCAATGGCACATCAAGTCCACCACCAAGGCCCAGCAGGGCCTCTACGAATACGACGCGGTGTCGCGCCTGCGCGATTCCCAGCTCGGCGACGAGAAGGTCAAGGACATCTCCAACTACATCGTCAAGGGTGTGCTGTGGCAGGCCTTCGAGCAGGGCAAGCCCAGCGTGATCCTGATCGACGAAGTGGACAAGGCCGACATCGAGTTTCCCAACGACCTCTTGCGCGAGCTCGACCGCATGGAGTTCCACGTCTACGAGACGCGGCAGACCGTGCGCGCCGCCGTGCGCCCCATCGTCATCATCACTTCGAACAACGAGAAGGAGCTGCCCGACGCCTTCCTGCGCCGCTGCTTCTTCCACTACATCAAGTTTCCCGACAAGGAGACCATGGGCCGCATCGTCGACGTGCACTTTCCCAACCTGAAGAAGGACCTGCTGCGCGAGGCCATGGAGGTCTTCTTCGAACTGCGCGAAGTGCCGGGCATGAAGAAGAAGCCCTCGACCTCGGAGCTCATTGACTGGCTGAAGCTGCTGGTGGCCGAGGACATTCCGCCGGAAGCGCTTCGCTCCAAGGACAAGAAGACCGTGGTGCCGCCGCTGGCCGGCGCCCTGCTGAAGAACGAGCAGGACGTGCACCTGTTCGAACGCCTGGTGTTCATGGCGCGCCATAACCGCTAAGCCCTTGTAAGGATCTTCCGCCCAACCGCGACCAGGCGACCATGCTGATCGATTTCTTCCTCCACCTCAAGGCGAAGAAGCTGCCGGTCTCGACGCGCGAGTTCCTCACGCTGCTGGAGGCGCTCAAGGAGCATGTCGCCGAGAATTCGATCGACGACTTCTACTTCCTCGCCCGCACCTGCCTGGTCAAGGACGAAACCCACTACGACAAGTTCGACCAGGCCTTCGGCGAATACTTCAAGGGCGTGACCCACATCCCCGGCCTGGAAGCCGACATCCCCGAGGAATGGCTGAAGATGCTGATGAAGAAACACCTGACGCCCGAGGAAAAGGCCAAGCTGGAAAAGCTCGGCTGGGACAAGCTGATGGAGGAGTTCAAGAAGCGGCTGGAAGAACAGAAGGAGCGCCACGCCGGCGGCAGCAAGTGGATAGGCACCGGCGGCTCCTCGCCCTTCGGCCACGGCGGCTACCACCCGGAGGGCATCCGCGTCGGCGGCCCCTCGGCGGGAAACCGCACCGCGGTCAAGGTCTGGGAGAACCGCGAGTACCGCAACCTCGACGACACCGTCGAACTCGGCACGCGCAACATCAAGATCGCGCTGCGCCGCCTGCGCCGCTTCGCGCGCGAGGGCGCCGAGGACGAACTGGACCTCGACGGCACCATCACCGGCACGGCACGCAACGCCGGCTGGCTCGACATCAAGATGCGCCCCGAGCGCCACAACAAGGTCAAGGTGCTGCTCTTCCTCGACATCGGCGGCTCGATGGACGACCACATCAAGGTCTGCGAGGAGATGTTCTCGGCGGCCAAGAGTGAATTCAAGCACCTCGAGTACTTCTATTTCCACAACTGCATCTACGACCATGTCTGGAAGGACAACCGCCGCCGCCATGCCGAGCGCTTCCCGCTGTGGGACGTGATGCACAAGTACGGCGAGGACTACAAAGTGGTGATCGTCGGCGACGCGACCATGAGCCCCTACGAGATCCTGCAGCCCGGCGGCTCGGTCGAGTACGCCAACGAGGAAGCCGGCGCCGTCTGGCTGCAGCGCATGCTCGACACCTGGCCGCGCGCCGTCTGGCTCAATCCCGAACCCGAGCGCCTGTGGGATTACCGCCATTCCATCGAAGTGATCCGCACCATCTTCGCCAACCGCATGTTCCCGCTGACGCTGGCGGGGCTCGAGCGCGCGATGCGCGAACTGAACAAGTAGCCGGAGGACGCACCATGGAAAATCGCCGCCGCACCCTGAAAGCCCTCGCCGCCGCCGGCCTGCTCGGCCCCGCCGGCATCTCCGGACTGATCCGCGACGCGCTCGCCAAAGGCGAGGTTCCGATCAAGACCGGCCTGCAGAAGCTGCGCGGCGAGGTCCTCGTCAATCACCGCGTCGCCAGCGAGGGTCAGTTGATCAAGCCCGGCGACACCATCGTCACCGGCCGCAACAGCGAAGCCATCTACGTCATCGGCCAGGACGCCTACATGCAACGCGAGCTGAGCACCGTCAGCTTCGGTTCCGAGGCCCTGCAGAACCTGATGCGGGTGGTGTCGGGCAAGATCCTCTCGGTCTTCGGCAAGGGCGCCAGGACCATCCAGACATCCACCGCCACCATCGGCATCCGCGGCACCGGCTGCTACATCGAGGACGAAGGTACCGGCGCCAAGGCGCGCACCTATTTCTGCCTCTGCTACGGCAGCGTCGATCTGACCCCGAAGGCGGCGCCGCAGGAAGCCATGAGCTATTCCACCACCCATCACGAAAAGCCGATGTACGTGCACAACGACATGAAAATGGCCACGATGATGGTGCCGGCGGAGGTCATCAACCATACTGACGACGAACTCACCCTCCTCGAAGGGCTGGTCGGCCGCGTGACGCCCTTCTATGGCACGGGTCTGAAATACTGAGCCCGGGAGCCGGAGCAAGGCCGAGGACCGGAATCGCCATCCCCCCAGCGCCGACTTTCACAAGGCTGTAAGTTACGCGCGGGCGCCACGACCAAGCATGATGCCCGCCGCCTCACCCTCCGCATCCAACGACCCCGCCCCAGGCCGCCGCTGTCCCGTGCGCTACCGATACGGCCCCGCCGCGCTGGCCGATGCGCCCGAACAGGCGGCGGACACCCTCTACGTCATCGGCGGCCTCTATGGCAACCAGCCGGCGCTGGCCGCCTTGCGCCAACTTGCGGATCTCGAAACCGGGCCGGTCCGTTTCTGTTTCAACGGCGACTTCAACTGGTTCAATGTCGATGATGCCGGCTTCGCCGCGATCAACGAATTCGTCCTCGGCCACGACGCCTGCCTAGGCAATGTCGAGGCCGAACTCCTTGCCGCGGACGACGAGGCCGGCTGCGGCTGCGCCTATCCCGAGAGTGTCGATGCCGCCACGGTGGAGCGCTCCAACCGCATCCACCGGCGCCTCAAGCAAACGGCGCAGGCACACCCCCAGCTGTTGCGCCGGCTGGGCGCGCTGCCCATGGTGCGCCGCTATCGCATCGGCGGCCACGCGATCGGCGTGGTCCATGGCGATGCCGAGTCGCTGGCGGGCTGGCGCTTCGATCCCGCCGCACTGGACGACCCGGCCAACCGCGCCTGGATCGACGTCGCCTTTGCTGCCGCGCGCGTTGATGCCTTCGCCAGCTCGCACACCTGTCTGCCGGCCCTGCGGCGCTTCGGTCGCGGCTGGGTGATCAACAACGGCGCTGCCGGCATGCCCAATTTCGGAGGACGGCGCAGCGGCGTCGTCACCCGCATCGCCGTATCGCCAGCGCCGACTCCCGCGCTTTATGGCGGACGCCTCGGCCGGCTTTACATCGAGGCGCTGGCGCTGGACTACGCAGCCGCCGCCTGGCAGCGCGACTTCCTCGCCAACTGGCCGCCGGGATCGCCGGCACACGTGTCATACTGGCAGCGCATAACTGATGGCCCTGACCATGCTCTGACCCGAGCCGCGCCCATTTCACGATGAACCAGACGAGTCCGACGCCTGCCCGGCCCCTAGCGCCTACCGCCGCGATCCGGTGGTGGGCTGTCTTCGCCGCCATCGTGCTCCTGCTGGCCTGGCTGGTGCCGGCCGGCCACCAACTGGACCCGGACTTTGCCGCCTGGCGCGCATGGCAGGAAGCCTTGCGGGACCTGATCGCCCGGCACTGGCTGCTTGCCGTCGCCCTGGTCTTCGTCCTCCACACCCTGCTTGCCGCGCTGGGCCTGCCCGGCGCCTCGCTGCTGATGTTTGCCGCCGGCTCGGGCTTCGGCGCGGCGCTGGGCACGCTGCTCTGCCTCACCGGCTGCACCGCGGGAGCGACACTGGCCATGCTGGGCTCGCGCCGCTGGCTGCAACCCTGGGTACGGCGCCGTTACGGTGCGCGGCTCGCCGAACTGGAAGCGCGCATCGCGGCCGACGGTGCCTCCTGGCTGTTCAGCCTGCGCCTGCTGCCGGTGGTGCCCTTCACCGTGGTGAACCTCGCCGCCGGCCTGACGCCGATGCGGACATGGACCTTCACCTGGATCAGCTTTGTCGGCATGGCGGCCGGCACCTTCGTCTATGTCAATGCCGGCAGCGAACTCGGCCACGTACGCCACCTTGCCGACCTCCACTCGCCCTCGATGCTGGCCTCCCTGGCGGCCCTGGCGCTGTTGCCCTGGCTGCTGAAGCCCCTGCTGCGCCGCCTGCGCCTGGCGACGCGATGATGGGCGGCAACCGTACCCTGGTCCTCTTCAATTACGACTGGGACCGCCTCGGTTTCGGCCGTTGGCAATCCGATTTTCCCAGCGACCACGCCGGCTTCGACCTGTTCAGTTTTCCCAGCAACGCGCACCTGCCCGGCTTCGACCTGACGCGCTTTGTCGATCGCCTCGCCAACAAAGCTGCCCGCGCCGGCTGGCAGGCCGTGACCTCGAACCACGAACAGTTCGGCGCCCTGGCCGCGGCCCTGATGGCCGAGCGCATGGGCTGGCCGGGCACGCCCGTAAGCGCCGTGCTCGCCTGCCAGCACAAGCTGCATGCGCGCCGCGTGTTGCAGCAGGTGGCGCCCGAGGCCAACACCGGTTTCGAGCTGATGGCCTCGCGCTACGGCGAGCCGGTGCCGGACGACATCAGCTACCCGGTCTTCGTCAAACCCGTGAAGGCGGCCTTCTCGGTGCTCGCCAGCACCGTGCGCAATCGCGCCGAGCTCGACGCGCTGGTGCGCTTCGGCATTTGGGAACTGTGGGTCATCCGTCGCCTGGTCGAGCCCTTCGAACGCATCGTCGGCGCCCGCCTGCCCGAAGCCGGCAGCGCCCACCGCATGCTGCTGGAAAGGCCCGCCCATGGCCTGCAGTACAACCTTGACGGCTACGTCTTCAACGGCGAACTGCGGCCGCTGGGCATCGTGCATTCCGAGATGTATCCCGGCACGGAGTGCTTCAGGCGCTTCGTCTATCCCTGCGGCCTGCCCGATGCGGCGCGAGCCCGCGCCATCGAGGTGGCGCAACGCTTCCTCACCGCCGTCGGCTTCGACCACGGCCTGTTCAACATGGAGTTCTTCCACGATGCCGCGACCGGGAAGCTGACGGTGATCGAATTCAACCCGCGCATGGCCTCGCAGTTTTCCGACCTCTACCTGCGCGTTGACGGCATCGACCTGCACCGCGTCGCCCTCGAGCTGGCCCACGGCCGCGACCCCGCCCGGCTGCCGCACGCCGCCCCCACCGCCGGCATCGCCGCCAGTTTCGTCTATCGCAGCTTCGACCCGGCGGCGCGCCCTCCCATGCCCTCGCCGGCGCAACAGGGCGAACTGGCGCGACAGTTTGCCGACGCCATGCTGTTCTGCTTCCCCAAGACCGCGGGCCAGATCGCGCGCGACTTCAAGTGGCTGTCGAGCTACCGCTACGGCATCCTGCACCTGGGCGGCCGCGATCCGGCCGAGCTCGCCGAACGTTGCAACGCGGCCAGCGCCCTGCTCGGCTGGCCCTCGCCCTGTGCCCGGCACGCGGCGGCAATCGACGGCAGCCGCCTGCCGCAACTCTCCCTGGAGACCCCGACATGACAACCAGATTCCTGCGCCAGTTGCTGCTTGCCTTTGCCACCCTGCTGCTCGCCGGCTGCGGCGCCATGACGGCGCAGAATCCCTCCGGCAAGTACACACCGGTGAATGCCGTTGCCGAGGGCGACGAGCCGCGCCTGATGCTCAAGGGCGCCGACGTCGTCGCCTATTTCACCGAGAACAAGTACCGGCAGGGCCTGGCGCAATACAGCAGCCGCTACGAGGACATCGCCTTCCGCTTTGCCAGCGCCGAGAACAAGGCGCTGTTCGACAGGCAGCCGACCAAGTACCTGCCCGAGTTCGGCGGCTATTGCGCCAACGGGCTGGTCTATGGCATCCCCTGGGGCGGCGATGCCGACACCTGGAAAATGATCAACGGCAAGCTCTACATCTTCGGCGGCCAGGCCTCGAAGGATGGCTTCGAGATTGACGAAAAGAAGAACCTGGCGCTGGCCGAAACCTACTGGAAGGACGAAGTCGCCGGCAACAACAGCTTCTTCCAGCGCTGGAAGCGCCTGGTGTTCCGCGTGCCGCACTACAAGAGCGGGGAGGAACTGGCCAAGGCGGTCGCCGCGGCCAAGGGTGGCGCCGGCAAATGAAGTCGCCGCGCCTGATCCAGATCGCCCGCGAGGACCCGCAGGCGATCTGCGCCGAATTGCTCGCCGGCCTCACTGCGCCGACGGCGACGATCGCGCCCAAGTACCTCTATGACGCATTGGGCTCGCGCCTGTTCTCGGCCATCACCGAACTGCCCGAGTACTACCCGACGCGCACCGAGGCGGCTATCTTCCGCCGCGAGATGACGGACATGGCGCGAGCGCTGGGGCCGGTGACGACCCTGGTCGACCTAGGCGCCGGCAACTGCGAAAAGGCCGCGCGGCTGTTCGAGAGCTTCCGCGTGCGACGCTACGTCGCCGTCGACATCTCGGTGAACTACCTGCGCGACTCGCTGGCCTGCCTGCAGCGCGAGCATCCGGAAATGGACATGCTCGGCGTCGGCCTCGATTTTTCGGCCGCGCTGGCGCTGCCCGACGAGATCGGCGGCGGTCCGCGCAGCCTCTTCTATCCCGGTTCCAGCATCGGCAACTTCACGCCCGCCGAGGCGCTGGCCTTCCTGCGCCAGGCGCAGGCGGCGAGCCTGGGCGGCGCGCTGCTGATTGGCGTCGACCTGGTCAAGCCGGCCGGCATCCTTGAGCCGGCCTACGACGACCCGCTGGGCGTCACCGCCGCCTTCAACCGCAACATGCTGCTGCACCTCAACCGGCTGGCCGGCACCGATTTCGACATCGCCGACTGGCGCCATGTCGCCTTCTTCAACGCCGGCGAGTCGCGCATCGAGATGCACCTCGAGGCCCTGCGCGACGTACGCGTCAGCTGGTCCGGCGGCGGGCGGCGCTTTCGCGCCGGCGAGCGCATGCACACCGAGAATTCCTACAAGTGGCAGCTCGACGATTTCGCCGCGCTGTTGCAGCAGGCCGGATTCACACGC
>JALHNN010000016.1 GCA_022843505.1 Sulfuritalea sp. | reverse complement strand
GCCGCGCCGTGGCGCAGAGCACCACCGGCTCCGGCCCGCCGGGCAGGTCGGCGAGCGCGATGACGGGCAGGTCGGGACGGATCATCCCGCCAGCGGCAGCATCAGCGCGCCGAGGGCGCAGAGCGTGGTGGTGACGATGAACACGGCGACATCGGCGGGATGGGGTTTGGCGGACGGGCTTTCGGCAGACGGTTTGGCAGACATGGTGCTTCCTCCTTGGCGACGGGGAGGAGTCTGCCCGCGGCGAGGCTCATGGCGTGAGCCTGCCCGGCGACGCCGGGTCGGGCGCCTGCAGTTCCGGCGCCTGCACCTCGCGCGGCAGGCTGTCGACCGGGTTGAGGTCGACGATCTCGCGATCCTCGCCTGCGGCCTTCAGCTCGCGGAACTTGCGCGCCGAGACCAGGACGCGGGTTTCCAGCGAAGCCACCGACTTGTTGTAGGCACCGACCGCCTCGCCGAGGTTCTTGCCGACGCGGCTCCAGTGCTCGGCGAGGGTGCCGAGGCGCTCGTAGAGCTCGCGCCCGAGCTGGCTGATGCGCTCGGCGTTTTCGGTCAGGGCCTGCTGCGTCCAGCCGTAGGCCACGGCGCGCAGGAGGGCGATCAGCGTGGTCGGCGTCGCCAGGATGACGCGGGAATCGACGCCCGCCTCGATCAGCGAGGGGTCGGCTTCCAGCGCCGCCGAGTAGAACATCTCGCCGGGCAGGAACAGGACGACGAAATCCGGCGAGGGCTGGAACTGCTCCCAGTAGGCTTTCTGCCCCAGCTTGCGCAAGTGGTCGCGGACCTGGCGGGCATGGTCGGCGAGCTTGCGCTTCTTGCCCTCCTCGTCCGGCGCCTCGAGTGCGTCGAGGTAGGCGGCGAGCGGCGCCTTGGCGTCGACCACGATGTTCTTGCCCCCCGGCAGGCGCACGATGAGGTCGGGGCGCAGGCGACCATCCTCGGTATTCACGTTCTCCTGCTCGAAGAAATCGCAATGGTCGAGCATGCCGGCCATCTCGACCACGCGCTTCAACTGCAGTTCGCCCCAGCGGCCGCGCGTCTGCGGCGCGCGCAGGGCCTTGACCAGGTTGCCGGTCTCGCCGCGCAGCTGGTCCTGCGCCAGGGCCAGCGAGCGCACCTGCTCGGTGAGCGTGGCATAGGCATCGACGCGGGCCTTTTCCAGGCCCGTGATCTGCTGCTCGAATTTCTCCAGCGAGGTCTTCATCGGGGCCACCAGTTCGCCGATGGCCTGCTGGCGCTTTTCCAGCTCGCCCCTGGCCGCCGTCTGCTGCGCCTCGAGGGCGGCGCGGGCGAGTTCGAGGAAGCTCTGGTTGTTCTTCGCCAGGGCATCGGCCGAGATCGCCTTGAAAGCATCGGCAAAGCCGGCGCGGGCGGCTTCCAGCGTCGCCTGGCGTTCGGCGAAGAGGGCGCGTTCGCCTTCCAGCTCGCTCTGCAGCGTGGCGCACCGTACCGCCAGCGCCGACTTTTCGTCGCGCAGCGACGCCAACTCCGTTTCGCGTTGCGCCAGCGCATCGCGCGCCTCGCGCAGCCGCGCCGCAACGACGAAATACAGCAGGCCGCCGCCGAGCAGCAGGCCGATGACGAGGGCAATGGCTAGTTCCATGGGGGCAAGCCTATCACCATGACTGGCTCGCCACGTGAGCCATGAAAATCATTCGTTGAATCCCCGGATCAGGCGCCCCGCCTTCTTGGTCGGCCGGCCCTTGAGGCCGGCGCCGGGCATGGGGGCAAGGCGCCGGATTTCCTCGAGCTGCTGGCGACGGGCGGCGCTTTCCGCGGTCTCCTCGTACAGCAGGCGCGCCTCGGGCGCCGGGCGGCGCTGGGCGTTGAGCCCGCGCACGATCACGGTCCAGCGCAACTCGCCGGCGGAGATCTCGAGCTCGTCGCCGGGCCGGACCTCGCGCGCCGGCTTCACCGTCTGGCCGTTCCAGCGCACCTTGCCACCGTCGATGGCATCGGCGGCCAGGCTGCGCGTCTTGTAGAAGCGCGCCGCCCAGAGCCATTTGTCGAGGCGCTGCCGGCCGCCCTCGGCGGACTCAGTCATGGAAGACGACGAACTCGTCGAGCGCCGCGCGCTCGGTGGCCAGGGTGTTTTCGATGGCGTCGGGATCGACATGGCCAAGGCACATGCCGCAGACCAGCATTTCCTGCTCGCCGAAGCCGAGCTCCGCGGCGATGATGCGGTGGTAATCCAGCCAAGCCACCTGCGGGCAGGTGTCGAGGCCGCGGGCACGCGCGGCGAGCATGACGTTCTGCAGGAACATGCCGTAATCGAGCCAGCCACCCCGTCCCATGCGGCGGTCGATGCTGAAGATGAGGCCGACCGGGGCGCCAAAGAACTCGTAGTTGCGGCGCATCTGGGCGCGCATCCGGACGGCGTCGCCCTTGGCGATGCCGAGCAGGCCGTAGAGGCCCCAGCCGATCTTGCGCCGGCGCGCCAGGTAGGGCTCGAAGAACTCGGCGGGGTAGTAGTCGTACTCGGCCCGATGTCCCGGCTCGTCCGCGTCGTAGGCGGCGCAGACGGCATCGACCAGGCGCTGGCGCGCCGCGCCCGTCAGTACGTGTACGCGCCAGGGCTGGAGATTGGTGCCGGAGGGGGCGCGGCGCGCGACGGCGAGGATGTCCTCGACCACGGCGCGCGGCACCGGCGCCGTCAGGAAGGCGCGCACCGCGCGGCGCCCGGCCATCACGGCATCGACGATGCCGGCGACGTTCGCTTGCGCGACGGTCAAGGTCGCGGCGACAGCGCTATTTGCCGGCCTCGCGCTTGGCGCGCGAGGTCGTCATCACCGTGGCCTCGCCCTCGATCACCACCTTGCCGGCCACGGTGCACACCGTGTCGAGCACGACGCGGCACTTGTCGGCAATCACTTCCTTGACGGTGACCCTGGCCTGCACGGTATCGCCGATGCGCACCGGCGCCTTGAAGCGCAGCGACTGGCCGAGGTAGATCACGCCGGGGCCGGGCAGGCGCGTGCCGAGCACGGCGGAGAGCAGGCTGGCGGAGAGCATGCCGTGGGCGATGCGGCCGCCGAACATCGTGGTCTTGCCGTATTCCTCGTCCAGATGCACCGCGTTGGTGTCGGTGGATACCGCCGAGAACAGCAGGATGTCGGCTTCGGTGATGGTCTTGCCGAGGTTCGCGCTCATGCCGACGGCGATGTCCTCGATGTCGTACCCGTTCTGCGGATTCATGGTCTTCCCCTGGATTGATAAGCGGTAAGTGCTGCGCGTCAGGCAGCCGAATGGAGTTCGTGCTTGAGCTGGACCAGGCGATCTTCAATGCGCGCCGACAACTCGAGGTAGGCGCAGATCGCCGGATCGTCCATGTGCAGGATATGCCCCTCGCGGATGGCGTCGGCGATCGCCTGCGACTGGCGGTGGAACTCTTCATGCACGGGGCGCAGTTCGGCGGCCGCGGGCAGGCGACGCAACTCCTCGGCGTTGCTGTCCAGCCAGCGTCCGAGTTCGCATTGCGTGGCGTCGCCCAGCGGACGGGTGTCGAAGTCCTCGCCCTGGACACGGCCGAGCGCGATGTGGAATTTCATTTTCCATGCCCGATGCATGGTCAGCGCCTTGTCGAAATCGAAGTCAAGCATGGAATCCCCCTTTGATAACGCGGATTCTAAACCGGCCGGCGTCTTCGCCTTTACCCGGCCAGCAGTTCGACCGCATCGCCGCCGATGCGCAGCAGGCCGGCGACCAGCAGCGCGACGGTGACCGAAAGGGCCACGGAGTACCAGGCGTCGCGCCGACCCAGGTGCTTCAGCATCACGGCGAAGGTCGATACGCACGGCACGTAAAAACTGATGAAGGCGAGCAGGACGAACATCTGCAGCGGCGCCAGCACGGCTCCCAGCTCCTGGGTGCCCAGCGCCTGGTAGATCATCAGCAGCGAGAGCTCCTTGCGCAGCACACCGAACAGGATGGGTACGCCCAGCGCCAGCGGCAGGCCCAGCCACCAGACCGTGACCGGCGTCAGCACGGCGTTGACGAAGCCGTCGGCACCGTAGTGTCCGAGCAGCGCCAGCAGCACGCTGCCGCCGACCAGCAGCGGCGTGACGATGGTCAGGATGTCGCTGGTGCGGTTCCAGGTCTCGGCCAAGAGGCCGCGCCAGTCGGGCAGCGCGTAGGCCGGGATTTCCTGGACGCGGCCGGGACCCAGCTCCAGGCTGCGGCGCGACAACAGGTGGCCGGCAACGGCGATCACCACCAGAATCAGGGCGAACATGCCGACCACGCCGGCGACGCCGAGGTACTTGCCGGCGATGGCGAGGATGATCGCCGAGCGCGCCGAACATGGAACGAAGCTGATCAGCACGGCGGCGATCATGCGCTCGCGCCCGGAGGTCAAGCGCGAGACGCCCGAGATGGCCGGCACATTGCAGCCGAGACCGAGCAGGAAGGGAACCGCGACGCCGCCATGCAGGCCGATGCGATGAAAGCCGCGGTCGACGACGAAGGCGATGCGCTGCATGATGCCGGTCTGTTCCAGGCTGACCAGCAGCATCACCAGCGGAATCATGTAGGGCACGACGATGCCGGTGAGGCCGATCAGTCCGTCCGCCACCGCACGCCCGAGGACGCCGCCGGTTGATTCCGGCTTCCAGTCGGCAACGGCCTCGGCCAGCCTGACCGTGGTCATGCCGTCGATCCAGCCGCTGATCTCGAACACCACGAACAACACCGCGGAGAACACCGCCAGGCTGCCGAGCAGGCCCCACTGCGGATGGAGGAAGAGTTCATCCAGCCAGTAACGCCACCCCTGCGCACCCGGCGTGCCCATGCGCAGCGCTGCCTCGGCGAGGGTCGCGGCGCGATGGTGCTGGTCGGCATGCAGTTCCTCGGCCAATGGCCGCGGCAGTTCGTGTCCCGCCGCCGCGCGCAGGCCCTGCAGCGCGGGCAGCAGTTGCGGGAAGTGCTCGCCGAGTTCGGCCTCGACGAAGCCGTCGGCGCCCGCAAACTGCAACAGCAGCCACTCGTGCGGCACGCGGAAGGCGGCATGGACGTCGGCCCGATCGAGCGCGGCGGCCAACGGCTGGAGGCTCGCGACGATATGCGGGCTGGGGGGATGCGGCAAGGGACAGCTGGCGCCGCGCGCCGTCACCGCGGCCCAGCCGAAGAGTTGTGGCAGCCCCTGGCCCATCAGCGCCACGGTCGGCACCACCGGAATCCCCAGCGCCGATTCCAGCGCCTGGACATTGATTTGCAGGCCGGCCTTCAGCGCCTCGTCCATCCTGTTCAGCGCCATCACCACGGGCCGCCCCAGGCGGCAAAGCTCCAGGGTCAGTTCGAGGTGGGCCTGCAGGCGGCTGGCATCGACGACCTGGATGATCAGGTCCGGCGGCGAGAACGGCACAGGCGCGGCCTGCGCTTCGTGCACCGATACCGGCGGCCGCAGGTCGCCCCAAAGCAGGTATTTCAGCGCGGCGAGATCCTCGCCCTGCAGGTCGCGCAGGGTACGCAGGCCGGGCAGATCGACCAGGCTCGCCTCGTCGAGGCCGATCTGCACCGTGCATTCGCGAAAAACGCGATGCGTCCCGGTCAGTTCCCCGCGCAAGGGCGCGGCGCTGGAAACGGCATCGAACAGCGTGGTCTTGCCGCCGCCAGGGAGGCCGACCAGGGCGATGCGCAACCGCCGCTCGCCACGCAACAGCGGCGTGCGCAGCGGTAGATGGACTTCCTGCATTTAAGGTGATACCAAAGGATGGGTCGCTAATAATATCGAGCGAAGCGAGCCGATTGCCCCCCCCCCGTGAGGGGGCGAGGCGGGAATTCGCGACGCATGCGTCGCGCCGCCGCAGCCGGCTGGCTGTGCAAAGCCAGCCGTGGGCCGCGCAGCGGGAAGGGGGGCGGGCCGAATTTGCTCGCCCTGGGCAAAACAAGGCTGAGAGCGTTTCATCGAGTGCGGGCGGTTTGCGGAGCCATAGGCGCTTAGAGCCGGTATTCGAGCTGGAGGCGCGACTGCAGGCGCTTGGCCTGCTTGAAGGCTTCCTTCAGCACCTGGCGATCCAGCTCGTTGAGCTTGTCCGGGTCGACCCGGTTCTCACCGCCGGGCGCGGTGCCGGCGCGCTGGTTGCGCAGGCGCAGCTGCTGGATGAAGAAGAATCCCTCGATGGCAGCGTTGATGTCGTCGTTGCCCAGCAGGTTATGCGCCGCCGCCGCGCGCAGGCGCTCCGTCGTGCTGCTTTGGATGATGCCGTGGCCCAGGGCGAAGATGCGCGCGGCATCGACGAAGGGCCGCGCGCCGAAGGCCTTGAGGTCCAGGGTATGGGGAAACTCCGCATTGTTGTCAAAGACGAAGTCGCGGATCATGCCCAGCGGCGGAGGCGCCTTCACCGCATTCTCGGCCATGAAGCGCAGGAACAGGGTCGCCCCGGCGGTCTGCGCCAGCAGCCACTGACGCAAATCGCGGGCCAGGGCCTCGTTGCCGTAAAGGCCACGGAAGTCGAAGAATATCGTGGCGTTGAGCAGGGCTTCGGGCTCGGGGGAACGGATCCACTTGGCGAAGCACTGGCGCCATTCCTCCTGCGAGAGGCACCACGACGGGTTGCTGGCCATGATGTTGCCCTTGCACAGCGGAAAGCCGCAGCGCGCCAGGCCCTCGTTGACCTCCTTGGCGAAGGCCAGGAAGCGGCCTCGCAGCGCCCCGGCATCGGTGTCCGCGGGGCAGCTGAAGATGATGCCGTTGTCCTGATCGGTGCTGAAGGTCTGCTCGTCGCGGCCCTCGGAACCGAAGGCCAGCCAGGCCCAGTCGAGGCCGGACAGGTCGTGCGTGCCCTGCACCAGCTCGATCACGCGCCGGGTCAGGCTGTCGTTGAGGCCGGAGATGAACTGCGTCAGCTTCTCGGCATTGACGCCCTGGGCCAGCATGTTGAGGCACAGGCGGCGCACGTCGCCGGCGGCGCGCGCCAGTTCGTCGATGTTGGCGGCGCCCTCAATCACCTTGCGCACGTTGCGCAGGCCGATGCGCTGCATGGCGAACAGGTCGCGCTCGGAGACCACGCCGGCGACCTTCTGCTCGGCGTCCACGATAACCAGGTGGCGGATGCGGTGCATCGCCATCGCCAGCATCGCATCATAGGCCGTGGCGTGCGAGGAGATGGTCGCCGGCGGCGCGGTCATGACTTCGGCGATCGGCGCGGCGGGGTCGTGCTTGGGTATCACCACGCGGCGCAGGGCGTCGCTCTGGGTGAAGATGCCGAGCGGCATGCCGTCGCTGTCGGCGACGATCACCGAGCCGACCTTGGCCTTGACCATGGTCGCCATCGCCTCGGCGATCGGAGCCGTCGGCGCGATGCGCACCACGTTCGGGCGGACGAAGGCGGTGAGCTGCGCATTCATCGTCTGCTGGTCGGCATTGCGCTGGCCGAACTGGATCTCGATCTGGCGCCGCGCCTCGTGCAACAGGCCGGCGACGTGGTCGAGCACGTAGCGGTTGAATTCGCAACTCGACAGCAGCAGCGAGGCAAAGTCGGCGCTGGCCAGACGCCAGCACCTGACTTCGCCGACGGCACTGTACACATTGATCGCCGGGCGCCGCGCCGCGGTCGCCGCCAGGGGGAAGCTCTGGCCCGCCTCGAGGTCGTAGAGCGGCGGATCGGTCAGCGTGACGTCGCCGACCTGGCGCACCTGAACCTGGCCCGACTCGATGATGTAAAGGTCGGGCGGCATGTCGCTGGGGGTCAGGATGTAGCCGCCGTCGGGCACGGTGACGGGCTTCAGGGCGGCGACCAGGGCGTCGAGCGCAAACGCCCCCATGTCCTTGTAGGGCGGATGGCGGCGCAGGAAGGCGAGCAGGTTCTCGCGTGTTTCGGTAGTCATGCTTGTCCTAGGTATCGATATGGAAGCGGGTCTTCAGCCGCTGCTGCAGGCTGCGCGCCTGGCGCAGGGCTTCGAGCAGGAGGCGGCGGTCGAATTCATTGAGGTTTTCCGGGTCGATCTGGTTGCCGGGGGTCTTGCCCGCCGCAACGGCGGCGGCCTGTGCCGCCAGTCGCACCCCTTGCAGGGCATGGAAGGCATGCACCGCGGCATCGGCATCGGCAGCCGGCATTATCCCATCCCGCGCGGCCTGCCGCAGGCGCGGCGCGGTGGCCGTTTCGTCGGCGCCGCTGCCGAGCGAGAAAATGCGCGCGGCGTCGACGAAGATGCGCGAGCCGAACTTCTTCAGGTCTACCGTGCCGCCGGACTCGGGAACCGTGACGAAATCGCGCAAGCGGCCCAGCGGCGGCGGCGCCGCCAGGGCGTTGGCCGTCATCATGCGCAGGAAGATCTCGTTGCCGCGCGTGAGCGACGCCAGCTCGCGCCGCAGGGCGGCGGCCAGCGCGACATCCCCGGCCAGCGCCCGGAAGTCGAAGAAGATCGAGGCGTTGAGCAGGGCCTCGGGTTCCGGCGTGCGCACCCAGGTGGTGAAGCTTTCCAGCCACTCCGACTGCGACAGGCACCAGCGCGGATTGCCGCCCATGACCTCGCCGTCGCACAAGGGAAAGCCGCAGTCGGCAAGCGCGGCGTTGACCGCGCGGGCAAAGGGCAGAAAGAGCTCGCGCAGTTCGCGCGCCTCGCCGTCGTCGCTGGCGGAAAAGATCAGGCCGTTGTCCTGGTCGGTGCTCAGGGTTTGTTCCAGGCGTCCTTCCGAACCCAGCCCCAGCCAGCACCAGCGCGCCGGCGGCAGGCGGAAACGCGACTGCAGGAGATCCAGCACCCGTTCGGTGATCGCGTCATTGAGCCGCGACAGTACGCCGGTCACCAGCGCCGCCCCCGCATCCTCGACTTGCAGTCTCCTGGCCACATCGCGCGCCTCGGCGGCGCAACCGGCCAGCGTCGGAACATCCGCCGCACCCGCCACGCGCGCCGCGCAGGCGGCGATGGCTGATGCCTGCGGCAGGATCTCGTGCCCGCTCATGGGGATCGGCGCACCCGCATCAATACTGGATGCGCGCAAAGTAGGTCTTCTGCGACGCCTCCAGGGCCTGACGCAGCGTATGTATGCCCATGTCTGCCAGCAACGGCACCATCTTGAGGAAGACCTCGCCGGTGACGAAGGCGTCGCCCAGCGCCGTATGCCGGCCGATGACGTTGATCCCCAGGCGTTCGGCGATGAGTTCCAGCTTGTGCGATTCCTGATTGGGGTGGATCACCGCCGAAAGCAGCAGCGTGTCCAGCACGGGCTGGGTGAAGCGCACGCCGAGGCTGTCCTCCTTCAACTGGAAGAAGCGCATGTCGAAGGCGGCGTTGTGCGCCACCAGCACGGTCTCGTGGCAGAACTCGTGGAAGGCCGGCAGCACGACGTCGAGACGCGGCTGGCCGTTGACCATGGCCTCGGTGATGCCATGGATGGGAATTCCCTCGGCCTTCAGCGGGATGCCCGGATCGACCAGCTGGTCGAAGATCTCCTGGCGCAGCAGGCGGTTGTTCACGATGCGCACGGCGCCCATCTGGATGATCTCGTCACCCTGCGAGGGCTGCAGGCCGGTGGTCTCGGTGTCGAACACCGAATAGGCGAGCTCCGTCAGCTTGCGATCGAGGTCGATGTTGGCGCCCTCGGCGTCGCGCGCGGCAAACAGGTCGAAATCGTAATACTCGGGCCGACTGTCGCTGTGCAGGTGCTGGGCCTGGTCCACTACCGGGGCGTCCGGCGTCGCCGCGGCGGGGAGCACGAAGCGGAAGAAGGCGCGATGCGCAGCCTTGTCGCGCTGGTACCAGATCTCGCCGCCATGGCGTTCGACGACGTCGCGCAGGGTCAGCGGGCTGGTTTCGTTGCCGACGTTCATCGGCTCCAGCTCCCATGTGTAAAGCGTTTCCGACGACACCGTGGTGCCCGACCAGATCAGGTCCACGAAGACCATCCTGGCATCCGCCGCCAGGCGCAGGCGCAGTTCGCGGATTTCGTAGTGGTCCTGCAGGCGCGAGGCGAGGAAGGTGATGGCCTGGATCAGTGAAAAGCTGTCGACGCGCATCCAGAGGCTGGCGTCCTGCTCTTCGTGCTTGATCGGCAGCTTGAGCCTGTCTTCGATGCGGCGCGCCGCCGCCGAGAGGATGTCGATGGCCAGCACGTCCTCCAGCGGCCAGCGCGTCTTCAGCGAATCGGCGAAGCGGTTCATGGTCGCATCCAGCCGCGCGCTCATGGTCGAAGCCTCGTCGGAAATCACGCGCATGAAGCGCTCGCGGAAGTCGGCTTCCATTTCCGGCGAATCGAGCAGGGTCTCGACCGCGGCGCGGATGTTGCCCAGCGCCGCGCGGTTGCCGTCGGTCAGCGCCTGCAGCGCCTGGTCGCGCTCCGCCTCGCGCTCGAAATTGCGCGTGATGTTTTCGATGGTCAGCACGTAGCCGGTGACCTGCTGGTCACCGCCAACCATCGTCGTCGCAGGAATCCCTTGAGCAGGCGCAGCCTGCGAGCTGGCATTGTCGCCCCCCTCCCCGGGTGGGGGGGTGGGGGGAAGGCTGTCCACACTGGCAGTTGCGGGGCCAGTGGCTCCTGTGCGCAGCACAGGAGCCATCTGTGCCCTGAGCAACTGCCCGCCGCGCGTCGCCGTGATGAAATTCGCCGTCGGCTCGGCGCTGCCGCGGCGCAGGCGCTGCTGGATGTTCTCCAGCGAATGCGTGATCTGGCCGCGCTCGAGGATCGAGAAGATCGAGCGGCCGAGGCCGATCAGGGCGCCGCCGCTCATCGAGGTCGGCCCCTGCGCCAGGGCCTTGAACTGCAGGCGCGCGCGGCTGTTGTAGAGCAGGATGCGGCCATCGAGGTTGCACACGACAACCCCCATCGCCAGCTCGGACATCAGCGCGGCGAGGCGGTTCTTCTCCTCCTCGACCGTGGCCTTGGCCTGGCGGATCTGCGCCTCGACGTCGTCGAGCAGTTCGTTACGCTGCTGCGCCAGGTCGTTGGCCGCGCGCGCCAGCTCGCGCACTTCGGGCGGCCCGTCGGGTTCGACGCGGAAATTGCGGTTGGCGCCGAGCATCAGGCGCAGCGTCTCGGCCATGCGCGACAGGCCTTGCACATACTGCTGGAAAAGCCCGCGCAGCAGCATGATGCCGAAGGCGAAGCCCATCACGGTGATCAGCCCGCCCAGCGGCAGGCGCGGCAGCAGGAACTGGGCAAAGGCCTCGCGCTCGGCGTCCTTCGAATCGAGGAACAGCAACAGGGCGGTAATCCCGAACGGGCCGACCATCAGCAGGCCAAGCACCACGGCCGCGATGACGAACCTGACCTTCGCCTTCATGCCAGCAGCGTCTTGATCTGGGCGACGAGATCCTTGGTCGAGAACGGCTTGGTGACGTAGGCATTGGCGCCCAGAGCCAGGCCCTTGGTGATCTCGGTGTCGCGCCCCTTGGCCGTCAGCATGATGATCTTGAGCGCAGGCAGATCGGGATTGGCGCGCAGCGCCTCGCAAACCTCGAAGCCCGATTTCTTCGGCATCATGACGTCGAGCAGGACCAGGTCCGGCCGCAGTTCGGCGGCCATGGCCAGGGCCGCCTCGCCGTCGGTGGCGACATGCACGGCGAAGCCTTCCTTCTTCAGCAGGTATTCGAGCGAGATGACAATGTTGGGTTCATCGTCGACTATCAGTACGCGGTGAGTCACTGGCTTCCCCCCTGGGTCTGTTTTGCGTCATTATCGCTCGCCTGCCGCGGCAGCGTGAACAGGAAACAGGCACCGGCTCCCGGCGCACTTTCCACCCACAGGCGGCCATTGAAATACTCGATGATCTGGCGGCTGATGGGCAGCCCGAGGCCGGTGCCCTGCGGCTTGTCGGTCAGCACGTCGGTGCCGCCCGAGCCCTGGCGGAACTTGTCGAAAATGACCTCATGGTCGGCGGCATGGATGCCCGGGCCATTGTCGGTGACGCTGACACGCACCTCGCTCGCCGTCCCTTCGGCGCCGACTTTCACGCGGCCGGTATCGGTCGGCACGAACTTCAGCGCGTTGGACAGCAGGTTCACCATCACCTGCATCAGCCGGTCGCGGTCGGCCATCACCGTCAGGCCGGGATGCAGTCCGTCGAGGTCGAGCGCCACCCGCTTCTCGGCGTACAAGGCGGTCAGCGAATCCGCCGCCTCGCGGATCACCTCGTCGACGTCGATCGCCGACACGGTCCATTCCGCGCGCCCGGACTCGAGCTTGGCCATGTCGAGGATCTGGTTGATCAGGCGCGACAGGCGCACGGTTTCGCTGACGATGATGCCGAGGAATTTGGTCCTCTGCTCGAGGTCGGTCTTCGGGTCCTCGTGCAGCATCTCGGAAAAGGCGCGGATCGAGGTCAGGGGCGTGCGCAGCTCGTGGGTCACGGTGGAGATGAAGTCGTCCTTCATGCGGTCGAGTTCGCGCAGGCGCTCGTTGGCCTGGCGCAGGTCCGCGGTGGCGCGGGTCAGTTCCTGCGACTTCTGTTCCAGCTCGCGCGAATAGGCGCGCACCTGCGAGGCCTCGTCGAGGATGTTCATCACCTCGTCGAGGCCCAGCGGCTCCTCGCTGACCACCGAGGCCACCATGGCGCGCGCTGAAGCCGAGCCGATGGCACCGGCCAGCAGGTTCTCGGCGAAATTCGCCAGGCGCGCGTCGCCCGGCAGTTCATCCACCGATTTCAGGCCGCGGCTGCGGGCGTGGCGCAGGAAGGCTTCCTCGGCGCGCTCCCGTCCGAGGAAGCGGGCGGCCAGCGGCAGCAGGTCGGCCACCCCGGCGCTGCCGCCCCAGGCCGTGTGGCCGGCGAGGTCGGTGCCGCCGACGAAGAGCGAGGCCTGGCGCGCCTCGCGCGCATTGGGCACGCGCAGCAGCGAAACGCCGATGTAGGCGCCGAGGTTGGCCAGCAGGCTCCACACCAGGCAGTGGGTGATCTCGTCCAGCCCGGACAGGCCGAACAGGTGCTGCGGCCGCAGCAGTTCGATGCCGAACAGGCCGTGGGCGATGAAGCCTTCGGGCAGCCAGCCCGACTTGGCGAAGGAGGGCAGCAGCAGCGTGTAGGCCCAGAGCACGAAGCCGGCGGCGAGCCCCGCCAGAGCCCCGTCGCGCGTGCCACCCTTCCAGAACAGGCCGCCGATCACCACCGGCGCGAACTGGGCCACGGCGGCGAAGGAGATCAGGCCGATCGAGACCAGCGCGTAGGCCTCGCCGGCGACACGGAAGTAGAGGTAGCCCAGGCCGAGGATGATGGCGATGGCCCAGCGCCGGATTTCCAGCAGCAGGCCCGAGAGGTCGGCCTTCTCCGCCAGGCCCAGCCAGCGCAGGCGCAGCAGCAGCGGCATCACCAGGTCGTTGCAGACCATGGTCGACAGCGCGATGGTCTCGACGATGACCATGCCGGTCGCCGCCGAGAGCCCGCCGATGAAGACGAACAGCGCCAGGCCTTCCTGCTGGTGGGCCATGGGCAGGGTCAGGACGAAGGTGTCGGCGTCCACCGTCCCGGCGGGAAAGTGCAACAGCCCGGCCAGCGCCACCGGCAGCACGAACAGGTTGATCAGGAACAGGTAGAGCGGAAACATCCAGACCGCACGGTTGAGGTGCTTGACGTCAACGTTTTCCACCACCGCGATCTGGAACTGGCGCGGCAGCAGCAGCGCGGCGAACAATGAGAGGAAGACCAGCGTGCCCCAACTGCCGTAGGATGCCGATGTGTCGGCGCGGGTCAGGCGGCGCGCCACCTCGGGGACCTCGGCAGCGCGCGCGAAGATGTCGGCGACCCCCCCGTGCAGGCCCCAGACGACGAAGGCGCCGACGGCGAGGAAGGCCACCAGCTTGACGATGGATTCGACCGCGATCGCCGCCACCATGCCCTCATGGCGCTCCGTGGCGTCGAGATGCCGCGTGCCGAAGAGGATGGTGAAGGCGGCAAGGATCATCGCCACGTAGAGCGCGCTGTCCTGGAACAGCGGCACCGCGCCCGCCGCCGCCGGCATGACGATCTCGGGGTAGTTGCTGAGGATGGTGAAGCTGTTCGACACGGCCTTCAACTGCAGCGCGATGTAGGGAATCACGCCGACCACCGCGATCACAGTCACCAGGCCGCCGAGCAGCTGGCTCTTGCCGTAGCGCGAGGCGACGAAGTCGGCGATCGAGGTGATGCGGTTGGCCTTGGCCACCCGGATCATGCGGTAGAGGATGAAGCCGGCGAGCGCGAAGAGCAGGGTCGGCCCGAGGTAGATCGGCAGGAAGCCGATGCCGTTGGCCGCGGCACGGCCGACGCTGCCGTAGAAGGTCCAGGTGGTGCAATACACGCCCAGCGACAGGGCATACACCACCGGGTTGGCGATCAGCGAGCGGCCCTGGTCGGCGCGACGGTCGGCATACCAGGCGATGCCGAACAGCACCCCGAGGTAGAGGAAGGAGGCGAGGACGACGACCCAGCCCTGCAGCATCAGCCGTGCTTCCGCTCGATCACCAGCGCCAGCAGCGCGATCAGGAACAGCCAGGACCCCATCAGCCAGGCATACAGTGGCGGCATGCCGAACAGGCTGCCGCCCTGGTTGAAGATGGACAGCAGCGGGTAATTGAAGAAGAAGCAGCCGAGCAGGAACAGGAAGGCCAGGCGCTGCGCAACAAGGCGGGTGCGGATCATCGGCTAGTTCTCCATTGCAAGCGGCATCATGGTAGCGAACCCGCCGCCGGCCGGGGGAAAAACATCGTCGCCGCCACAGGAATGCGCAGGCGTGCGCTTTTCGCCCTTGCGTCGGTCGGCCGCCGCCGCACGTCGGGGATGCCCGCGGCTTGCGCGGCGATCCTATTCCCTGACCACTTCGATCTCGATATCGACGCGGATGGCGTCGCCGGCGTGGGGAACCAGGCCACCCAGGCCAAAATCGGATCTCCTTACCGTGGAGAAGGCGGCGACCGCCAGCGTCTCCCTGCGGCGGGCGGGCGGCGACAAGCGCCGGAACGAGTTCACCACCAGGTCTACGCGCTGGGTCACACCTTTGAGCGTCAGGGTCCCGTCAATCTTCACCGGTCGATCGCCGACGAAATGTACGCGGGACGACCGAAACACCGCCTTCGGGTACCTCGCCGTGTTGAGGAACTCCTCGCCCTGGATCAGCCGATCGATGGCCGAATGGCCTGTATCGATCGAATCGGTATCGACAATGACATCGGCGCTCGCCGTTCGCAGTACCCGGTCGAAGACCACACGCCCCGAGGAC